>JAISWR010000031.1 GCA_031270985.1 Bacteroidales bacterium
AGATTACGTTAGCAAAGACAATCTGTTCTACGCTGCAAACAGAGCATTGGCTAATGTGGGAAAAATCTTGTATGTGAACTTTAAAAATCATGCAGCTTAATTATGAGGACTTACTTAAGCTACAAAGATAGCAATTGTACTTCGAGTACGGTAGTAAGCGCGACAGGGTGGCCTTGATTTTTATTTCACGCGCTTGGAAAACCGAAGTTTTTCATCTAATTTTGCGCCGTAGAAAATCTACGGTCAATAGAATGTATAACAACATACTTGAAGAAGAACTTAAAAATAAAGTAGCAGCCGACTGGTTTCAGAAATTTGACTGCACACAAATTGTCGGAAAAATTGATTTTTGTGTTGGCGTAAAGAAACCGCAAAACTCGCTTTTCGGCGATGCGCTGCTTTGGGCAGAAGCAAAACAAACGCCGCACAACATTTATACAATGTTTGCCCAACTGCTGCTCACAATTAACAAAGACGGAAAGAACAAAATGCCGCCCAAATTTCTCGGCTGTTTCGATAACGAAAAAATTGCTTTTATCGAGTATCATTACGCCTTGCCCATTTTCAACCTCAACGACTTCGACTGGACACAAACCCCATCGAAAGTGAACGAAAAAACCGTAGAACAGGTGCGTAATACGCTGCCCGTTAATCATATTTTCTCTTTTTATTTTGATAAAGACGCTGTTGAACTTAAAAATTTTATCAAGCAAAATTTTGTTCTCGACGAAACCACAAATCTGCTTTCCACTCAAATTGATAAAAATAACTTCATTTTTATCTACCAAAAATGGCATACAATGGTAATGCCATTTATAGAGGTAAATTGGGATTTATTGAAAAAAAACTATTCTATTTACGCCCGCGATTTTTTTCTTGCCGAAATGAATATCGACGACAAAGGCACAACAACCCCTTTTGATGATAGTCAAGTTGAAAATGATTTTTATATGACCTTCGATGCCAACGCCTCAAAGCAATATCGCATAAACCGCAAAGATGGTTTTGGCTTGGATTTTGAATTGCCGTTTGGTTTCCGCGCGGGCGGGCTTGAAAAATACGTCGACTTCTGGAAACGCTATAAACGCCCGCCGCAAAAAGAATATTGGGATTACATTGTGTCGCGCCTCGACCTGCTTGTTCCGCAGGATGTTCGCGAGCGAAAAGGCGCATTTTTCACCCCGCCGCAGTGGGTGGAGTTATCGCAAAAGTATATTGCAGACGTTCTCGGCGTTGATTGGCAAGACGAATATTACGTTTGGGACTGCGCCGCCGGAACGGGCAACCTCTTGGACGGACTTTCCAACAAATACAACATCTGGGCTTCGACGATCGACCAGCAGGATGTGGCCGCAATGCAGAGCAACGCCCGCAAAGTTGGCGACCTGTTGGAATCGCATATTTTTCAATTCGACTTTCTGAATGACGAATTTACCAAACTTCCGCAAGGCTTACAAGATATAATCAATGATGAAGACAAACGCAAAAAATTGGTGATTTATATCAATCCGCCGTATGCGGAGGCAGATAATCGAAAAGGAGAAGGACGAAGTGGAGTGGCAATCACAAAAGTACACGAAAAATATGCCAATAAAATGGGATATACAAAAAGAGAATTATACATTCAATTTTTAACCAGAATTTATTGTGAAATCTACAGTTGTATGCTTGCAGATTTTTCAACTTTGAAAAATCTGCAAGCACCGCGTTTTTTAGATTTCCGAAAAATCTTTCGAGCGAAGCTCGAAAAAATTTTTTTGGTTCCTGCAAAAACTTTTGATAATGTAAAAGGCGATTTCCCAATAGGATTTAAAATTTGGAATACATCAGTGATAGAAGATTTTAGACATATTTTAGCCGATGTTTATGATGAAAAAGGTTTCTTTTGCGGAGAAAAAAATGTATGGGCTTATGATAATGTACAATTTATCAATGATTGGGTAAAAACATTCAGAAAATCAAAATCAAAATCAGTAGCAACAATTATTGGTGTAGGCAGTGATTTTCAAAATCAAAGATTAGTAAGATTTGGAGAACCATATATGAAAGTGCCTGCCGATAATCATAATTGGCAAATTACACAAGATAATTTCATTCAATCCTGCATTTATTTTGCTGTGCGCCATTGTATTCCCGCCGACTGGCTCAACGACCGCGACCAATTTTTATATCCAAATGAGGGGTGGCAAAATGATACGGAGTTTCAGAATGATTGCCTTTGCTATGCGCTATTTAACAATAACATACAATCGAAATACGGGGTAAATAACTGGATACCTTTTACGGAAAGCGAAGTCAATGCCCACGATAAATTTGCCTCAAATTTTATGACCCATTTTATCGCGGGGAAACGTAGGGGCGCATTAAATACGCCCAATAGCAACGACCTGTTTGCAAATAATGAAGGCGTATGCAATACGCCCCTGCAATTTTCGCCCGCCGCCGCCGCCGTTTTCGATGCGGGGCGGGAACTGTGGCGCTACTACCATTCCAAAGCTGATGTAAATGTTAATGCGTCGTTGTATGATATTCGGGAGTACTTCCAAGGTCGGAACGACAAGGGCAAAATGAACGCAACGAGCGACGACGAAAAATATACGACGCTCATTGCAGAACTGCGAAGCAGTCTGCGGGAACTGGCACGGAAAATTGAGCCAAAAGTTTACGAATACGGATTTTTAAGAGAGTAAACCGCTTATTCCCAACTGTCATTCACTTGCCGCCGCATAATGGGATTTGGTAAGGAACGACTATTTACAGCAATAGACATTGGATAAAAGTGCGGTTTTGCAACGGCAGGGAATCCGAAGAAAATGACGGAGATGCTCAGCCAAAAAGTCAAACCTCATTCGAGGTATTTTTTATTGTCAGGAAAAAATCCTATTTTTGCGTTTTCATAAGCGATACATACGTATGTCAAAAATACTGTCATTTCTAAAAAAACTGTACAATCACTATTTCGTCAAGCAATTACTGATATTTTTTATCATTTGCTTTTTCTTGTACACGGGAACATTGGTCATACTCCGTTTTTACACGCATCACGGAGAAGCGACGGCAGTTCCCGACGTGCGGGGACTGACCGTGCAGGAGGCGGAAATCCTGCTGAAATCCAATAAGATGCGTGGAAAACTGTCGGATTCGGTGTATGTCGCCACCGCCAAAGCAGGTGCGATAATCAGCCAGAATCCGGAAGCCGGTTTCAAGGTAAAAGAGAACAGGAATGTGTTTTTGGTGATTAATGCCATGACGCCCGAAATGGTACAGGCGCCCAATGTGGTAGGCGTGTCGTTGCGGCAAGCCGCGAACATCCTCGAAGCCCATGGACTGACGGTGGGCAAACTGTCCTATATGCCTGATATAGCCCGCAATATCGTATTGCGGCAAACCTACAAAAATCAAAATCTGCGCAAAGGGACAAAAATCATAAAAGGTTCTGGCGTGGATTTGGTGCTTGGACGGGGCGCAAACGACGAAATCACCAGCGTACCAGACCTCGCCGGATTGGACGTTGCACAAGCAAGAAGCATACTGACAAAATATTTTTTGAACATCGGCGTTATTCATTATGACCACTCTGTCGTCGCAGCCGCCGATACGTTGCGTGCATTCGTACGGCAGCAACAGCCGGCAGCCGGTTCTAACCTGCAAGCGGGCGTAAACGTGGATGTGTGGCTAACCGTTGAAGACAACAAAAAAGAAGAATAACCGATGAAGAAACTTTTTCTTCTGTATATATGGACGGCAGGATACATGCTATCCGCACAGGGACAGGCTCCGATAACAGTGACGCTTGATCGCAATCCCGCATTGCAGCATGTCCTGCATACGCAAAAGGATGCATCCCTGCCCGACACGGTGGAATTGCCTTTCATCGACGACTTCTGGTACTACGCCCGTTCGCCGTATCCCGACCCCAAACTGTGGATAGACCGCCATGTGTTTATCAACAACAACTTCCCCATACAGCCACGCTCTAACGGAGTAGCCACCTTTGACGCCCTCGACGCAAACGGACAAATCTATGACGTCAACACCTCCGCCTTTTATGCCGATACGCTCACTTCCGCACCGGTGAATTTGAGTGGCGGACCGGCAAACGTATATCTGAGTTTCTTCTATCAACCCCAGGGACGCGGTGATGCTCCGGAAACAGGTGATTCGCTGATCCTGCAATTCAAAAATCCCGACGGAGCATGGCGCAACGCATGGCAAACACATGGCGTCGCCGTCCACCTTTTCAATCCGGTCATCGTACAGGTGGACGGGGACTATCTCTACAAAGGCTTTCAATTCCGCTTTGTGAACATCATCAGTTTCAACAAGGAAAAGTTCAATACGGGAAAACTCGGCAATGTGGACATGTGGCACATAGATTATGTGCTGCTGGACAAAAACCGCAACGTCCGCGACACCGTTATGGCAGATGTGGCAGTTATTGAGCCGACGCCATCCATGATTAAAGGGTATCGCTCCATCCCATGGAAACAGTTTACCGAAGCCGCGTATGCCTCGCAGATGCAACCGAGAATCACCATCACTTACCGCAACAACGACAACTCCGCCTACTACATCACCCGCGTGTTTGAAGTAACCGACGTTTACCACCCCTCGCAACCCGTACAAATAGGCAACATAGGCGGAGAAAACATCGACGCCGGAGCAATAACCACGCACAGTGAGGAAGTGCTTAACCCGTTCGTCTCCGTGTCTGTTGATTCCGCCCTGTTTGAATTTAAATCCTACTTGCTAACCAACGAATACGACCGCAAAGAAAATGACACCGTATGCTTTTATCAGGAATTTAAAAACTATTTTGCGCGTGATGACGGCGTTCCCGAAAGCGGATACGGATTTGAAGGATCCACCAATGTGTCGGGCAGCAGTATTGCCTGCCGCTACGAAACATTCGTGTACGACACGATACGTGCCGTCGGACTGTATTTCAACCCCGTGCTCAACAACGTCACATCGGCATACAGATTCCGCATCGCGGTGTGGAAAGACAACAACGGCACGCCGGGCGAACAGGCATACCTCTCGGAGCAGGAATATTCACCCGAAGCAACCGGAGAATTTATCATATACCCACTGGAAAAGCCGGTAGCAGTTACCAAATATTACTGGATAGGCTGGCAGCAGGTAACCGTCGGCTTCCTGAATGTCGGTTTCGACCTGAATCACAACGATAAAGGCAATCTGTGGTACAACACCGGATATTGGCATCAGGACATGAACAACGGCACGTTGATGATACGTCCATACGTGGGCAGACAGATATTTGATTTGCCCACCACAGCGCCGCAACCCGAAAAGAGTATTACCGAATGGAAAATATATCCCAATCCTGCCGCAACTTATCTAAATATTGAAACGGGAGATACTCCGCTTTCCGATTATACCGTCGAAATATTCAGCATAACAGGGCAGTTGCGTTATCGGGGAATATTGACAGACAACAGAGTGAATGTGAACGGTCTGGAACAGGGAATGTATGTGTTGCGCCTGATACGCAAAAAAACAGGACACGTACAAAATCTGCGGTTTATCATCAACCGGTAGGATTGTTAAAAAATAATGCGTATCTTTGCGCGTCGGGGAACAGCAGTAAAAAGCAGATGCGGCGCTCCGGAGAATTGACGTCCGGAACGGAGGAAGTTATTCATCTGTGGAGAGATACACAAATGATTGCGGTTGCCGCGTTGCATTCGATTGTATTCCCGTTGCTTCCCGCAAAGACAGCGTCGAAGAGACAGTGCTTGTGTGTCGGGGCGTCACCGTGATTGTGTCCGGCAACGGGTCTTTCCGGTATTTCAAAACAAAAATGAATACTGTTTTGTATTGGAAGCACAAAATAAAACTATGATAAATAATCTTTTTTGATTTATGTTGAGAGAATATAGTGTTGGCGAAACATTCGTGTACAGAGGCGTACAATTGCGCGTTGTCATTTCCGACGATTGTGAAACCTGTTATTTCAACAATAAAGGCAATTGCGACATCAATGACCCCAATTGTTTTGCCGGCGTCCGCAAAGACAGCAATCATGTGTCCTACCTCAAAGTTGCCGCCGTGACGAAACCCGTAAAGCGCGACATGCTTTTGATAACCATCAACAAGGACGTGCACAAATGGAAAGAACTGGACACGGACATCAACTGCAAAGTGTGTAGCCTTCGGACGCAATGCGCTGCAACAGGCAATCGTTGTTTTGCCGAAATCCTTTTCATGCAACCCAAAGGCAGGTTTGAACTGAAATAGCGGTGAAACAAAAACACTTTGCCTTCTGTCAAGCCCGCAATTTATCCGTCATAAAAGTGTGAAACGGATACTTGGGGGATGATTTGTTCGCCATTCATAAATTGTCCGTCGTCCGGTTTAATCGGATTCTCATACGAACGGGAACTTTACTGTTTTTGCTTTCAGGTGTTTATCGCGGATGGAAACATAAATTTCCGAACCGGTTGCGGCGTGCTGCGTAGCGACATATCCCATGCCGATGCCGATTTTCAAACATGGCGACATCGTGCCTGACGTCACCTGCCCAATGTGGTTACCGGCGCTGTCAAAGAGTCCGTAGCCGTGACGTGGGATACCTCTGTCCACCATTTCCAATCCGACAAGCCTCCGTGTAACGCCTTCCATTTTTTGCTGCAACAGCCGTTCCTTATCTATAAAATTTTTGCCGGGCACAAATTTGGTGATTCTTCCCAATCCTGCTTCAATAGGTGATGTGGTGTCGTCAATATCGTTGCCGTAGAGGCAAAAACCCTTTTCCAGCCGCAACGTATCCCGTGCGGCAAGTCCCACAGGCAGTATATTTTCTGTTTTCCCCGCTTCAAAAAGTGCGTCCCAGATTTTCATACCGTCGTTGTTGTGGAAGTACAGTTCAAAGCCGCCCGATCCCGTATAGCCTGTTGCAGAGATAATCACCTCCTTGACGTCTGCAAATACGTCTGTTACGAACGAATAATACGGGATGTTTTTCAGGTTAACGGGCGTCAGTTTTTGCATGATCTCAATGGCTTTTGGCCCTTGCACCGCAAGTTGCGACATCCTGTCCGACACATTTTCCAGTTCCACATTATCGCCGAAACGATTGTTTGCCTGTATCCAAGTCCAGTCTTTATCAACGTTGGCGGCATTGACCACCAGCAGGTATTCCCGTTTTCCGCAACGGTACACCAGAATGTCATCCACAATGCCGCCTTTTCCGTTGGGCATACAGGAATACTGTGCGTTTCCGACATGCAGCACGGAAGCGTCATTGCTGGTGATGCATTGAATAAATTCCAGCGCTTTTGCTCCTTTTACCCATATCTCACCCATGTGCGACACGTCAAACACGCCCACACCATTGCGTACGGTCATGTGCTCATGGTTGACGCCGGAATATTCTATCGGCATGTGGAATCCCGCAAAGAGCGCCATTTTTGCACCCAGTTTCCGATGTGCGGTTTCAAAAATGGTACTTTTCATGTTACACCATGCGTACTTTATCGCCGACGTATTTTCCGGCGGCCAAATTTTCTTTTACTTCCGAAAACGCTTTGAGTGTATATTCTACATCCTCCAACGTATGAACGGCTGTTGGGATGAGGCGGAACATGATCACATCCTTCGGAACCACCGGATACACCACCACCGAACAAAAAATATTATAGGTTTCGCGCAGGTGGAGGATAACGTTGGTGGCTTCCGGCACCTGTCCTTTCATGAACACGGGCGTTACCGGCGAATTGGTGTTGCCGATGTCGAAGCCTCTGTTGCGTAAACCTTGCTGCAAGGCGTGTACAATTGTCCACAATTGTTCGCGCAGTTCGGGGTGATGGCGCAACAGTTCCAGCCGCTTGATGGATCCTTCCACCAACGGCATGGGCAGCGATTTGGCGAAAATCTGCGAGCGCATGTTGTAACGCAAATAATTGATCACCGTTTCCGGCCCCGAAATAAACCCGCCGATGCCCGCCATTGCTTTGGCAAAGGTGCCGAAATACAAATCCACGCCGTCCATCACGTCTAAATGTTCGGATGTGCCGGCGCCGTTTTTGCCCATAGTGCCGAAGCCGTGCGCATCGTCCACTAATATGCGGAACTTATATTTGTTTTTCAACTGCACGATTTCGTCTAATTTGCCGAGGTCGCCCGACATGCCGAACACGCCTTCGGTGATCAGCAAAATCCCTCCGCCATTTTCTTCCGCCGTTCTGGTTGCGCGTTGCAGGGTTTTGTCGAGGTTTTCCATATCGTTGTGGAAATACCGGAAACTTTTGCCGATATGCAGGCGTAAACCATCTATGATGCAGGCGTGACATTCGGCGTCATACACAATCACATCGTGGCGGTTCACCAGGTTGTCAATGATGGAAAACATGCCTTGATAACCGTAATTCAGCAGATAAGCATCTTCTTTTTGTTCAAATTCCGCCAATTGTTGCTCCAATTTTTCGTGCAGCAAGGTTTGTCCGGACATCATGCGGGCGCCCATCGGGTAACCAAGTCCCCAACGCACAGCCGCTTCACCGTCAATTTTGCGGACTTCGGGATGATTCGCCAGCCCGATATAATTATTCAAACTCCACACCAGCATTTCCTTACCTCGAAAAGTCATGTGAGCGCTTATTTCGCCTTCCAGTTTCGGGAACATGAAATATCCGTGTGCATCTTTACGGTATTGTCCCAGAGGGCCTTCGCCTGCCTGTATTTTTTCAAAAATATCCATGATTGCATCTTAAAATGACGGGGCAAAATTATGCCTTTTTTATGAGTTGTCCAATGATTCTATCAAAATAAAGGCGTATATTTGTCTTGTGAAAAATACCGTGAATGATAAAACCGTTCCGTTGAAGATCATACGGGACAAAGCGATGCAGGCGTGTTCGCGGAAAGAATACGGCAGTTCCGAAATGTTGAAAAAAATCCTGTCGTGGGGATGTCCTCCGGACGACGCTCCCTCTGTTATCAACGAACTCGTCGCGAACAAGTATCTTGACGACTGCCGTTATGCAACCGCCTATGTAAACGACAGATTTCGTTTCGGCAAGTGGGGACGTGCCAAAATCGGCTACATGTTGCGGATGCAGGGCATTGAAGAGTCTGTGATACGCAACGCGCTGGAAAGCATTGACGCCGACGAATATTTGCGATGCTTGAAAGAGGAACTGCGCAAGAAACGCAACAGCATCAAAACCGCACAACCTGCGGAAATGCAGGCAAAATTATTCCGTTTTGCCGCAAGTCGAGGTTTTGAAACCGAAGTCATTTACCGGGCGCTACAATGACGGTTGGGGTTTATCGTACAGTCTTCCCTGCCATGTGTCAAGCTCTTCCAGACGGCGTTCCAACATGCGCCACAGTTCCACATTGCGAAATTTTCCCCAGTTGGGCGCTATCAGGTAACGCGGCGGCATTTCGTTGGCAAAGCGTTCCAATACCATGTCGGGACGCAGTTGTTCCAGAAAACGTACCACAAAATTGATGTATTCCTCCATACGGAACAACCGGAAGCGTTCGGGATGCGCGGCGTATTCGCGTGCGAATGCGGTATCGACTGGGATCTGTAATTGGTGCAGTTTCAGGGTTTGCAGCGGCAGGCGGTTGATGATGCCGACTTCTGCAAGCATGTCTTCTTCCGTTTCGTCGGGCAGTCCGAAAATCAGGTGTGCGCCTGTCCGGATGTTGCGGCGGTGCGTTGCCTCAATGGCGGCAACGCTTTGCTCAAAAGTATGTCCGCGGTTGATGCGTTCCAACGTACGGTTGTAGCAACTTTCCACGCCGTATTCCACCACCACGTGGCAGGTGCGGTTCAGCGCCGACAGGTAATCCAAAACCGCGTCGTCCACGCAATCGGGGCGCGTCCCGATAACGACACCCACCACGCCGGGAACAGCCAACGCCTCTTCGTATGCCGTGCGCAAGCGTTCCGGAGAAGCGTAAGTGTTTGAGTATGCCTGAAAATAGGCCAGATAATGTTCTGCTTTACGATAGCGTACCTTGTGGAACTCAATCCCTTCCAGCAATTGCTGCGTGATGCTTTTGGAGGGTCGGCAGTACGAAGGGTTGAACGCATCGTTGTTGCAATACGCACAACCGCCGTAGCCTGTCTTGCCGTCGCGGTTGGGACAGGTGAAACCCGCATCTACGGTCAATTTTTGTACCCTTTCGCCGTAATGTTCCCTGAAATATTCGGTATAAGAATGATAACGCTTCATTTATCCGAAAACCATACGAAGTGTAACAACAGCGTTCAGACGGCGTTCAGTCTGTCCAACGAATATTTCAACCGTTCGACGGCGGCTTTTTTGCCCAGCAGCATGCACATTTCCGATGCTCCGCCGGGCGTGGAAACGTGTCCGGTGAGCGCTATCCTGACGATCCAGAGTAACGTTTTTTTCTTCACGCCGGTTTGTTCGGCGATTTGTTCCAATGCGTGGAATATCGCGTCATTGTCCCACCGGTTGATGTTTTCAAGCAGGGAGAGCACGGACGGCAGTACGGATTGTGCCGTTGCGGCGGTTGATTTTGCGTCCTTGCAGTCAAACAAAGACAGGTCATACTGTTCAAAACGGTCTAAAAACGCGGCGGCGGCGGGAATGTCGGACAGTGCGCTGATGCGTGTTTGCAACAGGCGGTTGAGCAATTCCCTGTCCACAGGCGTTGTCGGTGTGTCGTTGCAGTACCGCAAAGCAAGCGAATGGAATTGTTCAAACGGCAGCTCCTTAATATACTGAGCGTTCAACCAGCGCAATTTTACTTCGTCAAAGATTGCCGAAGCTTTTGATATGCCGCTGATGTCAAAACTATCGACAAGTTCCGCCAGCGTAAACTTTTCCACCTCGTTTTTAGGATTCCAGCCCAGCAATGCCACATAATTCAGAATGGCATGAGGCAAAAATCCCTTTTGCAGAAAATCTTCAAAATTGGCGTCTCCGTGTCGTTTGCTCAGTTTGTGCTGTTTGTCTTTCATGATGTGTGGCAGGTGAACGTACAAAGGCAAGTCCCAGCCGAAAGCTTCGTAGAGCAGATTATAGTTGGGCGTACTGCTGAGGTACTCCATTCCCCTGAAAACATGCGTGATTGCCATCAAGTGGTCGTCCACCACATTGGCGAAATTGTATGTGGGGAATCCGTCGGATTTGACCAGTACGTTGTCGTGCAATTCCTTGTTTTCCACCGTGACGCAGCCATACACCAGATCAGAAAAGGAGGTGACGCCTGTTTCGGGGACATTCTGGCGGATGACGTAAGGAATGTTGGCGGCGATTTTTTTTTCGATTTCCTGTTTGTTCATGTGCAGGCAATGCTTGTCGTAGCGGCGGTTGCCGTCTGCGTCTTTCAGGCTGTCGAGTCTTTCCTTATCGCAAAAGCAGTAATAGGCGTGTCCGCGATTGATCAATTCTTCGGCATAGCGGTCATAGATGTCTTTTCGATCGCTTTGCACGTAAGGGCCGCAGTTGCCGCCCACATCGGGGCCTTCGTCATGTTGCAAGCCCGCTAAGCGGAGCGTGCGATAAATCACCTCCACCGCATCATCCACCAGTCGCTCACGGTCGGTATCCTCTATGCGCAGGATGAATTTGCCGTGGTGTTTTTTCGCAAAAAGGTATCCATACAGCGCTGTCCTTAAATTGCCGATGTGCATAAACCCCGTGGGACTCGGCGCAAATCGTGTTCTTACTTCTGTCATCACGTCATTTTTCTGCAAAAGTATTTATTTTTCATCAATAATGATTAATTTTACCATTTAAAAAAACGCAACGGCAAGGTAGAAAAATGAAACGCAAAGGCATTGGGGAATATGGCGCGGGATGCGGGAGAACATTGTTGGCGGGCGTCATTTTTGCAGTTTTGGGGTGTGGCGGATTTGGGAGGCAGGATGAGGTTTTTGCGCCGACCGATTCCGTAGGGTACTACATTGCACAGAGCCGATTGCAACCCGACAGTTTAGCCGACCGTGCATTCGCCCTCGCCGGTAAAGCAATGGTGCTGGCAGGCGACAACCGCCTTCCGGAACAACACATGTTTGAGATATACGTTCAGTTGGCGACGACGTCCAAAAAGACGGGTAACTATGACGCAGCGTCTGCATATTTCCGCAAAGCGCTTAATTTTTCGCGGGAGATGCCTTCCGGAAAGTTGGCGGATGTTTATTTCCATATTGCCGACATTGCCAACAGGCAGGAGAAATATGACGTGGCGATGGAATATTTCCTCAAAGTGCTGCAAATAAGGCAGGATGAGAACGACGTGGAAGGCATTGCCGCTTCATCTCTCAATATAGGTTCGGTATATCAGTGGAAAGGCGATTATACGCAAGCCGAAAAACATTACCGGGAAAGTTTGGATGCATATCTGAGACTCAATGATCTTGAAGGACAGGCACGATGCTACAACAACCTCGGTGGACTGTCCGATTTGCAGGAGCACGTCGAAGAGGCGTTGCAATATTACCGGCAAAGCGAACAGCGCTACATCGGGATCAATCATCCCGAAGGACTTGCCACCGTGTACAGCAATATGGGCAGGGTGCTGGGCATGACGGACGACATCAACGAGGCGTTGCGTTACTACCGCAGGGCGCTTTCCGTGTCGGCGCGTCAGACTTCTCTCTCTCCGCTTCATGCGCAAATTTGTTACCTTGTCGGGGATTTTTTCAACCTCAACGGACAACATGATTCCGCCATTTTCTATTTCAGCAAAGCGATAGAAACGGGGGAAACATCCCGGCTGTGGGGTACGCTGGCTTCCGCATACGCCGAACGAAGCCGCATATATGCCGCAGGAGGGCGTTATCGGGACGCCTACACGGATTACATCGCCCACAAGCAAGCCCACGACACACTCAACAGCACGGAATCCGTGCGAAGGTTCACCCGGCAATCCTTACAGTACGAATTTGACGTCATGCAGCAAGAGCAACTTTATCGCAACAGGATTCAGCGGATATTCATCATCGTGTTGAGCGCCGGCACGCTGCTCATTGTCTTTTTCACCACAATTCTGTGGCGAAACTTTGTGCAGAAACGAAAAATGAACCGACAACTCTCGGAAATGAACTTGCAACTGTCGCGACAACAAAAAGACATCACCGACAGCATCAATGCCGCCAGCCTCATCCAGCAGGCAATTCTTCCCCGCGAAGATTATGTGAACGTCATACTGGGCGGAAACTGTTTCATCCTCAACAAACCGCGCAACACTGTGAGCGGTGATTTTTACTGGATGAAAAAACGCGATGCATACACCATTGTAGCAGTAGCCGATTGCACCGGACACGGCGTGCAAGGCGCAGTGGTCAGCATACTCGGCATTTCCCTGCTCGACAAAATCGTATCTGCGATGGCCCCCCCCGCCGCAGACGGAATACTCAACCAGTTGCGTTCCGAAATCATACGGCTACTTAACCCCGAAACCTCCAAAAACGACACCCACAACGGAATGGACATCTCCCTTGCGGTGATCAATAATGAACGCCACGAAATAAACTTCGCCGGCGCCTTCAACTCGATCTATCTGCTACGCGGAGGAGAACTGACGGAATACAAAGCCAACCACATGCCTGTGGGGACACACGACCGCCAAAACGAACCTTTCACAGCGGTCAGTTTTCCAATCCTGCCGGACGATACCGTTTACATGTTTTCCGACGGCTTCGCCGACCAGTTTGGCGGCAAGAACAACAAGCGTTTCATGTCCAAGCGATTCAGGGAACTGATCCGTTCGCTCACCGGCCTCCCCATTGCCGATCAGGCGGCTGTACTGGAAAGAGAACACGCTGCATGGAAAGGCGACCAACCCCAAACAGACGATATCCTCGTTGTCGGAATAAAGCCGGTGATGCTTTGATGCTTCAGACCTTCCGTATGTTTTCTGTCGCACCGCTACGGGAAGGGCGCTAACACGGTGAGAAAGGCTGCCGCAGGATTTCCAACATTAAGTGAAAGGCTGCCGCAGGGTTGCAGGGAAAAATACACTGAGTGGGACGGTTCGTGCAGCGTTTGCTTGCCGTCGTCCCCCTGACTAATGATTCCTAATGTACATGTGATCACATCAACGCCAAATCCCTCCTGTTTTTCTCACTTTTTTCTGATTGTTTTTAGATCAGTTTAATATCAATTAGTTACCAAAGAGTTTTTTGTTTTTTTTGGGTGTCCCATTGAGAAAAACAGGAAAAAGCCTATTGCCACACATGCCCGAATCCATAGCAACACCGGCCAACCCAAACAAAAAAAAACGAAATAAAAACAGCTCCCGTATGCACGCCAATTTTCTCTTTGCGCAGCTTCATT
>JAISWR010000100.1 GCA_031270985.1 Bacteroidales bacterium
TCTTCCAAGATTTAGAATACTGCGGTGACGTACCTTATTATCAATACGATAGGACTCACACAGACGGTAGGTGAAATATACCTTGCCTTTTTTCGGATTACTTTTATCTATCTTCTTAATAAACATAATGTTACATTAAAATTCGACCTTAAAATCAGGCGCAAAGATAATACTTTTTCTCGACATCTGCAATACCAACATAAATATTCTGGGACTACAAACGACTTTTTGAAAAACCCAATTTTGTAATATGCTGATTATAATACATATTCAAATTGAGCGCCCACGCAAACTGCTCCGTTCCCCGACATTTTCGTGGTAATTTTTGCCAAGTTGGGTCAAGAACGCTGAAAGACGCAAACATGGTAGCATGTCCGAATTGCGGAAAGTCATTCGATTACAATGCATATACGGAAGTAAGCGTAGAGGCGCAGGTATTGGACGCCGCCAACAGATATGCGGAATGGATACTGTCCGACACCGTGTATGACGAAATGCAGAAACTGAAACCTGAGATTCAGGAACAGGTGATGCAGATCATCGAATCGAAAAAATCAATCGAAAATTTCATCTCCTATGTGCGTTGCCCGAATTGCTGGGCAAAGGTAACAAGGGGAACAACAAAGCAAACGGAGCCGCCTTATGGCACTCCGCAAAAGGAAGAAAGCCGGCTTGCCACTTTCGACCTGAAATCAATAAGTCAAATAATCAATAAAGTTTAAAGTAAGTTTAATTTTAAAAAACAAAAAAATGGGAAATTTGAAAAAGTACGTAAATCATTTACGTCAAAATTCTATGTTAGGCCACAAAACGAGGTTTAATTTCTTCGTTACGGCCTTTTGTGCACTGATCGTAGGGATTATCGCATTAGGATTGTTCGTCATGCAGCCGGAAGCGGCAGCGATAGCCACGCTTGCCTTTGCGCCCATCGCTATCGTCAAAGGGGGGAATCCCAAAGATGAAGAAACGCTATCTCAAGAAGAGAAAGATACGCTTGCCACCATCCAAAAAGCGTTGAATGAAGCCGTTGATGGATTGATGAAGTCAATAAAAACGACGGATTTAAATCAGGATGAAGTCGAAAAGCAGATTGACACCATCGTTCAGGATGCTTTGGACGAAGTAAAGTCCAAAGATAAGAAAGGGAATTTTTCGCAAACGATCAAGGAGATAGGCGACATTAGGAAGTCCATCAAGAACGTTGCCGCAGAGTTAGAGAGTTTGAAAAACGTCGGCGGCGTTGCGCTACATGGACAGTCGGGGCTTGAGAAAATGGTAGATGAATTTATTGGTTCGCAAAAAGTAAAGGATTTTATCAGCAACACATCCAAAAGCTCCGGAAAAATTCGTTTTGAGACAAAAGACATTTCGCTGACCAACGATTACGTCGGAGACAAGCTCATCACCACTCAAAGTGGATATGTCAGAGAACATCCGCAACCGCGCAAGCTCAATTTCCGCGACCTCCTTACGGTGGATGACGGCGATGAAAATATGCCGTATATTACCTTTTCGCAGATCACCGATCTGGACAGGGAGGCCGCCGCAGTGTCGGAAAACGGACTTTTGCCCGAATCGGCGTTCAAAGTGAGGGAAATCACCGCAGAAGTACGGCGCATCGGTACGACCGTATTCGTCTCAAGACGGATGATAAAATCTGTCAAATGGCTGCGTTCATGGTTGATTAACCGGCTCCCTGGCTGGGTTAGACTATCGGAAGACTTTCAGATACTAAAAGGAGACGGGCAAGGGGACAACTTCAATGGCCTTTTGAATCAAGTTCCGGATTTTGCCACCGTATTAGGCGAACTTATTACCGGCGCAGCTGGTTCTATCGCAAGCGTAGCCTCTTACAATGGCGGCACGCAGTCGTTGATCAACTTCACCGATCCGCAGCCACTGCTGAACAACGGCATGAAAATTACCTTTGCAGGATTCACCGGCGCAACGGGATATAATGCGACCTTCATCCTGAACAAGATTACCGACAAGCAAATCATGATTGAATTTGCCTACAATTCGGCGGCTGTTGCTACAGCGGCCACTTTCTCCGCAGGCAAAGAGTTTGCCGCAACGGTGGAAGATCCAAACAAGGCAGACGTTCTGACGGCGGCACGGGCATATCTCACCTACGGGGAGTACACGCCGAATGGAGTGGCGGTAAACCCAATCGATGTATTCGACATCGAATCACTGAAAGACGCACAGGGTAGAAGTCTTGGTTTGGTGACGGTCATTAACGGAGTAACGCACATCAAGAATATCCCCGTTGTGGAATCTACCTACGTTGTTCCGGGAGAGTTCGTCATTGGCGACTTCTTGAAAGGCGCATCGCTTATTGATTTTACAGCGCTCCAACTTGAGTTTGCCGAAGACGTGCAAACGAAGCGGAAAAACGAAGTGGCGCTGATCATTCAGGAAGAGACCATATTCCCTGTGTACAATCCGTATTCGTTCCTGAAAGGGAAATTTGATCAGATCATCCCGTTAATCAGTAAATAACGCGCCATGAAAGTAATCGTAGAAGGAGACGAAAAGACGATCAACGTCATCATCCGTGAAAACAGGGTGAGGGCGTCGAGAGGGCTTTTGACGTTCACCGTCATGGAAGATTCAGAGGGGATTGAACCCGAAGATGACAACACTGATCTGGAAGATTCAAAGGTGATTGATACCGGAGATTCAAAGGTGATCAAAAAGGTTGAAATCAAAAAGAAGTTCTGGTGATGATCGTCACTCCCGACATATTCCAAGGTGAGATAGCCATTGGGCAGATCAATCAACCTGACGTCATTGCCAGAGTGCAGTGGTTCATTGACAGGTACGAGCCGGAATATTTGCGGCTGATGCTTGGCGAAAAACTGTATGAGGAACTGATGGCGGGGTTGGCCGTTGAGCCACCGGAAGAAAAATGGGTAAAGCTGGCGCACAGGTTAAAAATGCCGTGCGCCTGCTATATCTATTATCATTTCAGGAGAGATTCGGTAAGCGATACGGCTGTAATCGGAGAGGTGCTGATGGAGGCGGAAAACGCCATACGTCAGTCGCCTGCGAAAAAGATGGTGTTCGCATGGAATACGATGGTAGATGAGGACAGGCGGTTTGTTGGCGAAAAGTACGCCGGCACATTTGAAAGTTATTCCCAGTCGAAAGGCATGGAATACGACAGTTTGTTTGCGTATATAAACCCTATATTACCCTGTATATGATTATCATTGAAGACATAATCGGAGAAGCGGTGAGGGCGACAGGCGAAAGGCTTGATAGACCGGTGCATTACATGTACGGCCATTTGCGGAGCATCTTACAAACACTTTCGTCATACGACCGTACGGCGGAGTTTGCAAAGCAGAAGTACCCGTTAATCGCTCTTCTGTGCGACTTTGTAGAATATGTCCAAAGCGACAAGCAATACGAACGGTGGGCTGATCTCCACCTCCTTATCGTGGCAGACAGTAACAGGGATTACCGCGAGGAGGAGCGGCTCGAAAAGGTGTACAAACCGATACTGATACCCATATACGAGGCGTTCATGGACGAATTGAAGAACAACACCAACTACGTGTCGGAAGTGACAAATAGCATTTACGGGTACGCAGGAGAGGAGTTTATCAAGCGTTATGCACTGTCCAACGCGCTGAACGAATCGGTAAAACAGCAGGGTTTGAAATCACTCTTTAACGACCATCTGGACGGGATAGAGATAAGAAATTTAAGGCTGGAATTTATCAGTCATTGTTAAAAAATTAAAATGTAAAAGATAGTTTAAAACGTTAAAAATTAAAAATTTAAGAAGATGAAAGATTTATGTAGTACAAGAAAAATGAACATGTCGGCGAAATCGTGCGACACCAGTCTGGGCGTTCCGGCGTATCTGGTTTTTTGCCCTATTGACGCTAAGATAACGCTTCAGCAGTCGAACGGCATCTATGCGTTATTGCAAGAGAAACTGAGGGCGGCAGACGCGAGTAGCCGCTGGTATCTGACGCCCAAAAAGGTGAATCAGGCGACCGACAGCAGTTCTGAGGCGCAGGTGGTGTCACTCGCCGACGGGACGTCATGGCAGGTAGATTCGGGATCGGCCATATTCATGGCGGAATGGAAGAGCGAATTATGTTTTGACCGTATGATCAACCAGTTGAACGGCTATTCCGGCGGCGCGTATGTGATTACCCTTTCGCCTGCCAAGCGGCTAATAGGCCAGGATGACGGCAACGGCAACCTTATACCGTTCAGCGTAAATGTAAGCGTGAGCGGCGGCGGTTTCCAACCGACAGGCACTACGCCGAACCTAAAGCAGATGACCGTTGATTTTGGCAACAAGCTGGAGATGCAGTCGGCGGCTTCGTTTTTCCCGTTTGCCGCACGCGACAACATCACCCTGCTGCGCGGATTGACAGACCTCCTGACGCGGGTTGTTTCCACCGCTTCGCTTGCCGCAAAGTTGCAATTGGTGACCGACTGCGAGGAAGTGAACGTGTACGCTCAGTACAAAACGCAACTAAGCGACACCGACGTATGGAAAGCGACAAACGTTGTCACAGGAGCTGCGGAAACGATAGCATCAGTAACCGCTGCCGATGCGGACAGCTTATTCACTGTTCGCCTTTCCAGTGCAGGGACATATGAGATTGGTCTGGCCGGCGTCGATGTGCTGACCGCCGCAGGCATAATCGGGTTTGAGAGCGTTCCCGTTGAAGCGGTCATACCGGCGTAGTAAAATGTTTAAAAACAAAGATTATGTTAATCAATGGTATCTCTTTTAACGATAAATTGCCGACCTTCTGGACGAAGGAACAGTTTATCCGCGTTCACCCTCATGTACGTCCCGACTTGTCGGACGAACAGCGTGAAAAGTGGCTTTCGGACGTGTACGACCGGCTCGCCGGAAAGAAACGTCCGAAAAAAACAGAACCTCCAAAAGAGGAATGATTTTGTTCATGTCTATTTTGGTTTGGCTGCTGTTGAGTGATCGGCAGCAGCCTTTTTTTTAATTGAAATAAAAAGCGCATCATGGATATAGCGGGGATCATAACGGCATTGGGCGTAATCATCGTAGCGTGGTTTCAGTGGACAAAAGAACGCAAGGATAAAAAGGCGGGAGCGGAGTTGGATATGTGGCGTAAGAATCAGGAGCGGAAGGCGGCGCGGGATTCAGAACATGTGGCGCAGATATACGGCATTCTGTGGGAATTGATGTATAAGCTACAGAGTGAGCGCGTATATATCATACAGCCGCATCCACTGGCACATCACCAGTTTATATCCATATCCATGGAGGTGGTCAAACGCGGCACGTCATCCATGCGGAGCAGTATCTATCTCCTGCCTATGAGCGAAGCGCCCAGATTCGTAGGGCTTATCAGTACGGAATCGTGGGTGTACAGGAAAGTTGCCGAATTTGATAGCCATATTCAGGCCGTTATGGGGATAGGCGGCACAACGTCGCTGGCCATAAAGAAGATGATAGGCAGTGAGGACGAATGGGTGGGCAGCCTTGTGACAGACACCACAACCGACAAGGTGATGGATGATGATGTGTTACATCAGTCAATGCGCGATGCGGCTAATCAGATACAATATATATTACCGGAATACAAAAGTTGAGGATGATGATTTATAACCACAGAGGGCACAGAGGAAGAATAAACGATGAATACTCGCATAAGGACAATTTCAGGCTCGACCAAAGAGGGCACAGAGGGCACAGAGAAAAAATAAACTCTGTGTTCTCCGTGATCTCCGTGGTTTAAAAAAAAACGATGGAAAAAGAGGAAAAAATAAAATACGCCACATCGGTTTTTCATTACGCCGCAAAAGAGGAGCGGCGTTTTGAGGCGAGTTTGCTCCTCGAAATAGCCATTTGCATACTCGCCGGCGACAGGTTTAACCCTGATTTGGTTTTGCCTACCTACTTTTGGTATAACAACGAGTACTCCTCAGATGGTTGCCGATTTGCACCAATCAAACAGGTTATTTCTAAAAAGGATATTGCTGTCATATCGCAATTTATTATTGACTCGCACGCCATATCCTTTGCCGAATGGAGCGATTTTAGAAACTACATTAAGCGATTCTTTTCATTGAGAGAAGGCGATATGTTTTCTATTGACAGGCTTGACCAAAATCGTAGACGTTTTCAATTGAATGCGAAATTCGGTTTATGACGATGCCGTTGGGCGGATCGCTTCCGCCGGAACAGGCAAATGAAACAAGAGAAGGCGCTCACTTCTATTGACGGGGATAATACCCCGGTAGAAACAAACGCCTTGTATGCTGCAAAGGTAGTAATAATTTTTTAAATTCAAATTAAATTCAAAAAACGATGAATATCACGAATGAGATATTGAAAAAAGCCCTCCCGCTGAGCGTGGAGGGAAACAGACGGAAATACCTGTCGGAGCTAAACGAGATTATGCCAAGGTACGGCATCACTACGCCGCTGCGGGTAGCGATGTTCCTTGCACAGGTTGGCCACGAAAGCGGGCAATTGGCAAGGGTGGAAGAAAACTTGAATTATAGCGAAAGCGGATTGTTGGCGGTATTCCCTAAGTATTTCAATGCGGACACGGCAAAGGCGTATGCCCGCAATGCGGAGGCGATCGCCAACATTGTGTATGCCAATAGGCTGGGCAACGGCGACACAAAGAGTGGCGACGGGTGGCGCTATCGCGGGCGCGGGCTGATCCAGCTAACGGGCAAATCGAACTACCAGACGGCAAACGCCGCATTGACGATCGGCATCGTGGAACATCCGGAGCGGGTGAAAGAGATTCCGGCTATAGCAGTACTCATATCGTGCTGGTGGTGGAAGAACAACGGCCTGAATGAGATTGCGGACACGGGCAACGTTCTTGCGGCTACCCGTCGCATCAACGGCGGGACAAACGGACTGAAAGAACGTGAAACGCTGTACGAAAGTAGCAAAAAAGCATTAGGGATATGAAAGGGAATTTCTGGGGCGGATTCGCAATTGGGGTAATTGTAGCGCTGTTAATGATAGGGGTATTTATTCAGCCGCCGGACGAAAGCGTCAGGGTAGAGTGGTACACCGACACGGTATTGATACGCGATACGGTGTTAATTCCAGTGCCTGAGCCGTATGCGGTAAGGGTGGTACGTATAGATACGGTGCGGGTGCCGGTGTTTATATCGGTTGAAAGGGAGACGGCGGGCGATACGGCGACGGTAGCGATACCGATTGAACAAAAAGAGTACCGCACGGACGACTACAGGGCGGTGATAGAAGGCTACCGCGCAAACCTTCTTAGTATGGAGGTGTACCCTACCACCGTCACCATCACCAACACGGAACGGGTGACGGCGACAAAGAAAAAGAGATTCGGCGTAGGGATACAGGCGGGATACGGATTCAACGGGACGCGGTTTACGCCGTATGTGGGCGTTGGGGTGCAATACAATATTGCCGGCTGGCGACGGCGATGATAATTCTCCTTTTTTCCGAAAATTCCGGAAAAAATAACTATTTTTGCCGGTAGAAATAGAATCAAATAGACATGAAAATATCGTTTTTTTTACCACAGAGGACACGGAGAACACGGAGTCTATTTTTCCTCTGTGCCCTCTGTGATCTCTGTGGTTATAAATGCTCACTGTGGTTAATATTCATCGGATTGATAAATCAAAAACGGGAATGAATATTAAGCGCGTTTGCCAATTTCTGCTTGATAAAGAACCAAGCAAACCGGACGCCAAGTTGCGATACCGTATCAAATGGAACGGCAACAAAAATATTGTAGCCTTCAATATCGGTTATCGGGTTGATATTGCCAAATGGAGCCTCGAAACTCAGCGGTGCATCCATAACACAACACACGGGAAAAAGAAAATAGCCGCCAACATCATTAACAGGGAAATACAGCGGTTTGAACAGATTGCAGATGAAGTTTTCGGCTTCTTTGAGTTATCACGGAAGTTACCGTCAGAGGATGAATTTCGATATGAATTTAATCGCCGTAATGGAAAGTTGCCCAATGCGGATAAATCTTTTTTTGATATATTCGATGAGTTCACAAAGAATATGGGTGCGCAAAACTTATGGACACCAGCAACATATACCAAATTCGGAACAATAAGAACACGTTTGAACGATTTTGATAGCAAGCTGTCATTGGAGAGTATTTCAGAAGAAACGATGCAGGAATTTATCAAATATCAGATTGGACTACCCTTGCGTAACACTACAATAGCCAAAAATATATCTTTTGTCAAATGGTTTTTGAGATGGGCGCATCAAAAAAACTATTATTCAGGGCTCCTGCATGAAACATTTAAACCTAAATTGAAAGGAACAGACGGAAACAGTAAGGAGGTGATTCATTTGACATGGGAAGAATTATTGCATGTCTATAATTTTGATTTTACAAACACCAAATTTTACCTAAAAGACAATTTGGGTAATTTTTTGCTTAATGAATCCGGTAATAAGATAGAGAGAAAATTGGATATTGAATCACGTAAGGCATTAGAACGGATACGTGATGTGTTTTGTTTTTGCTGTTTCACATCGCTCCGGTATTCGGATGTGGCGAAACTAAGATGCTCTGACATAAAAGACAAATACATATCTGTGGTTACTCAAAAAACCGCTGACGGGCTTAAAATTGAGTTAAACGATTATACAAGGGAAATTCTTGAACGGTATAAAGATTTCCCATTCAAAGATGGCAAAGCCTTGCCCGTTATATCGAACCAACGAATGAATGAACATTTGAAAGAATTGGGAGAATTAGCTGAAATAAACGAACCACAGCGGATTGTTTATTTCCGAGGTAGTGAACGATACGAGGAAGTTTATCCAAAATATGCTTTGCTTACTACCCACTGCGGGCGGCGTACATTCATAGTAAACGCTTTGTATCTTGGCATACCGGCAGAAGTGGTTATGAAGTGGACAGGACACAATGACTACAATGCCATGAGACCGTATGTGAAAATCGTTGATGACTTGAAAGAACGTGAAATGAGTAAGTTTAACCGTAAGTCCCCGAATATCGGAAATGGGGACTAAAAGTAGGTTATCATACCATTTCTTATCGAATTTCACCGGAAATACAGGTATTTTAAATATCTGTATATAAGATAATTTCGGAGTTTATTGGATCGCGCTTTAGTAAAGATTTTAGAACCCTTACCTCCACGCTGAAAATGAGAGTTTCACGGAGTAATTCGTGGAACTCTTATTTTTTTGTACACACAGAAAAAATGCAATCGACTAAAAAATAGCTGATTGCATTTTCATGAAGTGACCCCGGAGAGGCTCGAACTCTCGCCCCATTGATTAAGAGTCAATTGCTCTACCAACTGAGCTACGGAGTCATTTTTGATGACAGCGCAAAGGTATAAAGATTATCCGGATGCGCAATGTTTTTTGTCGCTTTTTGATGTGCGGCGGCTATTTTGGTGCACCGAAAGTGGAGATACCTTCGGCAAGACTGATCAGTCCTTCGTCGATTCCCTTGTGCAATTTGATGGTTTTATTCAGCGGTACCTGTACGATTTCGTCATTGACCACCCCGATCATGATGCTTTTTTGGTTATCCAGCAACGCTTCTACGGCAGCCGATCCCATGCGGCTGGCAATAATGCGATCTTTGGCGCTGGGCGATCCGCCGCGTTGTATGTGTCCGAGTATGGACACGCGGATATCGAAATGGGGGAACTCCGGTTTCAGTATTTCCGCTATTTGCATGGCGCTGCCGTCATCCAAACCTTCTGCTACTAGAATGATACTTGATTTGTTTTTGCGCGCCCGCTCGGCGAGGAATTTGCGGGCTTTATCTATCGGGTTCTTTTCTTCCGGAATCATGATGATTTCCGCACCGCAGGCTATACCGCTGTTGATCGCCAGAAAGCCCGCTTCGTGTCCCATCACTTCTACGAAGAAAATACGGTTGTGCGAACTTGCCGTGTCGCGTATTTTGTCTACCGCTTCTACTACGGTGTTCAGCGCGGTGTCGTAGCCTATCGTATAGTCGGTGCCGTACAGATCGTTGTCGATAGTGCCGGGTATGCCCACAAAGGGGATGTCATATTCATCGGACATTATGGTGGCGCCCGTAAACGATCCGTCTCCGCCGATGACTACTACAGCGTCAATCTCGTTCTTTTTTAGCTGGTTGTATGCTTCCTGCCGTCCTTCGGGTTCGCGAAAACGTTTGCTGCGCGCCGTCAGCAGGAATGTGCCGCCTTTCTGGATGATTCCGCTGACTGTTTCAGAATCCATCGGGATGATATCGCCTTCAATCATGCCTTCGTATCCCTGCCGAATCCCGAATACTTTTAGATTGTTGTTGATGCCTGCTCTCGTTACTGCACGGATAGCAGCATTCATGCCCGGAGCATCACCTCCTGATGTTAATACGCCTATGCGTTTGATTTTGGCCATTTATATCTAATTTTTAAGTAATACCTGAATCTATTTTTTCACTGCAAAAATCGGAATTATTTTTGAATGAGCAGCGTTTTCTTTCGCAACAATAAAAAAAATCCTGTTACGATAAGCGGGATGCTCAATATCTGTCCCATATTCAACATCATTTCGTTTTCAAACGCCACCTGGTTTTCTTTGATGCACTCTATCAAGAAACGGACGGAAAACAGCAGCACGAGGAATACTCCGAAGAGCTTTCCGGGTTGTTGCGGTGCGCTTGTGCGGACATACAGGAGACACAGCAGGATGAAAATCGCAAGATAGGACAGTGCCTCATAAATCTGCGTGGGGTGGCGCGGAACGGTTTCGCCCATCTGTACGAAGATGAATCCCCACGGCAGGGAGGTTTCCGTACCGTATATTTCGGAATTCATCAGATTGCCGATACGGATGAAGAATCCCGACAACGCCGTCACCACCGCAATGCGGTCGAGCACCTGGAGGTAAGGCAGGCATTCCTTGCGCGAAAAGAGGAACAAGGCAGTCAGTATGCCTATGGCGGCGCCGTGGCTGGCTAATCCCTGATAGCCGGTGAAATACAATGTGCCTTGTGCGTTGCGGGCAACGGGGAGGAGGATCTCAAGCGGGCGAGGCAGGAAATAATCCGACTCATAAAACAGGCAATGCCCCAATCTTGCCCCGACAAATGTACCGATGACCATGTACCACACCAAACGGTCGAGTTTTTTCTGCGACACGCCCTCCCTTGCAAATATCATTCGCATGATGTAGTAGCCGCAAACGAACGCGCAGGCAAACATCAACCCGTACCAGCGGAGCGAAAAAACGCCCGCCCGGAAAATCTCAGGACCGATATCCCATGTGATATACGCAGGTTGCAACATCTCCAAAATATTCCCCATCATTTTATCATTTTATGCCATACAAAATAGTGCTTTTTTAGCTTATCATGAAAGTTCCAAACATTTTTTAAGAATTTTTGGGATACAAAAAACGATGATAAACGTATGCCGATTTCCGATGTTACGGTCAAGCCCGATTTTTGAAATTACACCCAATCATTAAGAAGCAATGCAAATAAGGTGTCATTATCCATCCTCAGAGATGGCAAATCAACAGTATCGACTCGAAGGAGTCATGGCAAGTATTTCGCATCACGGATATTTTACAATTTTGAAAATTTAATCAATACTGTTCCTTTTCGTTGGGGAAGTCGTTGGTTCGCACATCGTGGATGTATTGCTGTACGGCGCCGGTAATTTCTTCGTACAAGTTCAGGTAGCGACGCAGGAAACGCGGTGAGAACTCGTTGTTCAGTCCCAGCATGTCGTGCAGCACTAATACCTGTCCGTCCACGTAACGTCCTGCGCCGATGCCGATCAAGGGGATTTTCAATTCTTGCGTTACTTTTGCCCCCAGTGCGGCAGGAATTTTTTCGAGAACAATGGCGAAACAGCCGAGTTGTTCCAGCAAATGGGCATCGGCGAGCAATTTTTGCGCTTCCGTTTCGTCTTGCGCTCGCACGGCATAAGTGCCGAACTTGTTGATAGATTGCGGTGTAAGCCCTAAATGCCCCATCACGGGGATGCCTGCACTGAGAATACGCGTCACCGATTCGGCGATTTCTTCGCCGCCTTCCACCTTTATCGCCGATGCGCCTGTTTCTTTCATGATGCGGATGGCAGAGGCCAACGCCTGCTTGGAGTTGCCCTGATACGATCCGAAAGGTAAATCCACAACCACCAACGCCCGTTTCACGCCGCGCATCACGGATGAGGCGTAATTAATCATTTCGTCCAGCGTAACGGGCAGCGTGGTGACATGTCCTGCCATTACATTGGCTGCGGAGTCGCCCACAAGGGCAATATCAATTCCTGCATTGTCGAGGATGCGCGCCATTGTGTAGTCATACACCGTAAGCGTGGTGATTTTTTCACCTTTCATCTTCATTTCGCTCAACACGTGCGTGGTAATCTTCTTTACATTTCGATATACAGACATGCCGAAGAATCGTGATTTATTTCAATTCAAATTTGAAAGATCCCAGCAATTGTTCTTCTCCGTACACGTTCACCTCATAGCCTCCTGCTGTCAGTTGCTTGTTGTTGGCGGTGAAAATGCACACTTCGATATCTTTGTTTTCGTAATCAATGGAGCGTTTGTCCGTATATACGATCGAAGCGCCTTCCTGAGTGGTAAATGTGGCATTGGCGTTATTTACCAATACCTTTCTGTCCGGCTTGATGATTACGATATAAAACGTTCTTTCACCAGAGGCGGCAACCTGATTGGCACGTACCGTGAAACATGTCCTCAGGTTGTCAATACGCCGTACGCGTTGTGTTTCACCACTTCTTCCGGTCAATCCCTGAACGGTGATACCGGAGACGGACAGCGTTTGCGCTTTTTGCACGGTGCTGGACAGTTTGTCTCTTTCCTCAGATATTTTATCGCGTTGTTCGCGTTCCTCCGTGAGTGTTTTGGTCAGTTCCTGCTTTTGAGCCGTCAGCAACAGGTTGCGCTGGTTCAGCGAATCAATCTGCACAATGTAACTGCGCAACACTTCGCGCAACGTGGACAGTTCTTTCTGGTACAGTTTGATTTTGTAGGTGTTATCTGCCTGAACAGCCAACAATTTGGTGATTTTGTCCTGCTGTTCTACCGACAGAGTTTGCAAACTGTCGTTGTCTGTTTGCAGGGAAGCAAATTCACCGCGAAGAGAAGTAAGGTCGTTAGCCAGTGACTGTTTTTGATTTTCCAGCACACTCTGTATTTCAGCGTTTTCTTTTTGCTGGTCTTTCATTTTGGACAACAAAATGCCTACACCTGTAGCCAATACGAATACAATGATTACCAATAAAATAATCAGCCCTTTATTGGTTTTTTGTTTTACCGTCGCCGGATTTGGAGTTTTGGGTTCCATTTTTAACTATTTTTAACTATTTTTAATATTTCTTATTTAGAGAACGTTTAAAGAAAGAAAGTTATTGTTTTCATTCAATAATTTTATCTATTTTATCTATGCTTCGTCCAGAAGTTCACGGAAATGGTTCAGGAAAACGTCAGCCTGATCCTTTGTGAGCGTCAGTGCGGGAAGCAGGCGTAGCACATTTTTGTCAGACGATGCTCCGGTGAAAATTCGCCGTTCACGAATCAACCGCGTACGCAATGGCGCGACGGGTTCGTGCATTTCTATGCCTATCATGAGTCCCTGTCCGCGTACCTCCTTAACGTTGGAGATAGCGCTCAGATTTTGCATCAAATAGTTTCCTGTCACTCGTGCATTTTCTGCCAGATTTTCCTGTTCCATCACTTCCAGCACTGCGATGGCGGCAACACATGCCAAATGACTGCCTCCAAAGGTAGTGCCAAGCATATTCTTCCGCGCTTCAAATTTTGGATGGATGAGTACGCCCGCTACGGGAAACCCGTTGCCCATGCCTTTTGCCATGGTGATGAGATCGGGACGGATGCCGGCATACTGATGGGCGAAGAATTTACCTGTACGACAATAGCCTGACTGCACTTCGTCGAGTATCAGCGCTACGCCCCAGCGGTCGCAAGATTGCCGCAACGCCTGCAAAAACGAATCGTCGGGACGGTTGATGCCTGCCAAACCCTGTATCCCTTCAATGATAACCGCACACACATCACCTTTACTCAATGCCGCATCCACAGCGTCAATGTCGTTCAGCGGGACATAAGTCACATGGTCGCGGGTGTTTACGGGCGCGCAAATGCTCGGATTGTCCGTCACCGTCACCGCACCATGAGTTCGTCCGTGAAACGCTTTTGTAAAACTGACGATGCGTTTCCCTCCCGTATGGAACGAAGCAATCTTGATGGCGTTTTCGTTGGCTTCGGCGCCGGAATTGCACAGAAACAGGCGATAATCGCCGTATCCGGAAGCCTGCCCCAGCAATGTTGCCAATTCCTGTTGCTGCGGGATAAGCACCGAATTGGAATAGAACCCGATACGTTGCAACTGTTCGGTGATGCGCCGGATATAAAGGGGATGGCTGTGCCCGATGGAAATCACCGCATGACCGCCGTACAAATCCAGATATTCATTGCCTTCCCTGTCATACACGTAGCATCCCTTGCCTTTTACCGGCTCAATATCCATGATGTAATAAACGTCGAATAAATCCATTTCCCGATTTATAAAATTAATTGCCGCAAAGCTAGGGCATTTCTTTATTTTTTGGCGGCGCGGTTACTTTTTCGCTTCTTTCGTGTTCGCCCGCTGCACCCAGATAATCACGCCGACAATGAT
>JAISWR010000065.1 GCA_031270985.1 Bacteroidales bacterium
TCGTCCCTGCGGGACTTGGTTGACGATGTGATTGCTCGTCCGTAAGCTAAAGCATACGGTTAATAAAGTGTCGTCCCTGCGGGACTTGGTTGACGATGTGATTGCTCGTCCATAAGCTAAAGCATACGGTTAATAAAGTGTCGTCCCTGCGGGACTTTGCCTGTTAGACGGCGCCCGTGATTGCTCGTCCGTAAGTTGAAGCATACGGTTAATAAAGTATCGTCCCTGCGGGACTTAGTCACTGTGGCGCACGAAACGCATCGGTGATTTGCCGTATTTTTTCTTCCGTCGGAAGGTTGCCGTCGATCCAATGGATGCGGTCGCCGTTCCGTTCCATGCGGCGGAACCAAGTCATTTGCCGTTTGGCGAATTGGTGGATTGCCGTGTTGAGTTGGTCAAACATCTGTTCGTAGCGGATTTGTCCCGTGAGATACAAGGTAAGGTATTTGTATTCCAGCCCGTAGTATTCCAGTTGTTCGGGCGTCAATCCTTTGTCTAACAGTAGCCGTACTTCGTCTGCCATTCCTTCTCTCAGGCGCTGTTCCAGCCGTTCGGTGATTCGTTTGCGGCGCGTGTCGCGGTCGTACAGGATGCCTGCCAGCAGCGGTTTCAGGTCGGGATAGTGCACCGGCTCATCCCGATGTTCTTTCCGGTAAACGGCGATTTCCACGGCGCGTATCATTCGTTTGCGGGTGACGGTGTCTGTGCGGTTGTGCAACGGCTGCAATTCCGACAGGATGGTTTCCATTTCGGCGTTGTCTTTTTGTTCCAGTTCGTTGCGCAATGCTTCATTGACGGGTGTTTGCAACAGGCGGTAGCCTTTCAGCGCCGCTTCGAGGTAGAGTCCGGATCCGCCGCACAGCACGGGTATTTTGTTTCTCCGGCGTATGTCTGCCAGCGCTTTGAGGAAATCTTTTTGGTATGCGTACACGTTGTACTGTTCGCCCGGGTTGGCGATGTCGATACAGTGACAGGCAACGGTTTTTCCGTCCACGCAATAATCGGCATAATCTTTCCCTGTCCCGATGGTCATGCCGCGATAGAGTTGCCGCGAGTCTGCACTGATGATTTCTCCGTTGTTGAGATGCGCCCACCGTGCGGCGACAGCGGTTTTTCCGCTTGCCGTGGCTCCGAGTATTACCAGTATGTTGTATGGCGACATGCGGTGGGAGATTAGCGGCGGCGCGAATCCATGAACAGATTATCGAGGTCGGGTTCCGGTATCTTTCCTTTTTCGGCTTCCATCCTGTTGAAGAAGTCCTGTTGCGACTCCGTGAGTTTTTCAAAGTCGGCAATGACGCCGTTTTTGTATTCGAGGGCGGACATTATCGTGCCGTCGGCGTTATAGCGCGTCCATGTTCCTTCCGGAAGGTTGTTGCGGTATATTCCTTCGGTTTCCTTTTTCCCGTCGGGGAAATAAATGACGAAGCTTCCTTCCAGCTTGTTGTCGCGGTATGTGGCAGACAGTTTCAATCCTCCTTTTTCAAAGAATTGCTGCCATGCGCCTTCTTTGCGGTCATTCTCCCAATGCACTTCTTCGGCAACGTTTCCGAAAGGGTAAAAACTTTGCGATATGCCGTGTTTCATTCCTTCGCGATAGCCTGTTTTATTGGATATCCGGTGCGTCACATCGTTGTAGAATGTCCATATACTGTCTCTTTTGTTGCGCAGGTAGTTGCCTTCCGCGGCGATTTCACCGTTTTGCCAGAGAAAGCGTGCGTATGCCTTTTCGCCTGTTTCGTCATACTGCATGATGACGCGCACGCTCCCGTCCGGATGGAAACGTTTCATTTCGCCCGTGGGACGATTGTCTTTGAAATATCCGGCATACACTAATTTTCCGTTGCGATCGACCGCTTCCCAATAACCCTGTTTTCTACCCTGAGCGTCGGTGGCGTTTTTGGCTTGCTGTGCTGCGGCGGGCGTTGTCACCATCCACAACACAAGCATGGATAACGATAGGATGCGTGCGTACATGTCGGTCAATTTATGATCGGGTTGAAATCCGGCAAATCCTGTATCGGGATATTTTCCGGTACATTTGTGAGATGTTGCAACAATTGCTGTTGGATGTACAGTATTTTTTTCATTTCGTCCGACGGTTTTTGCAATGTCCCGTTGTTTCCGCTTTTATCCAGTGCGTCGGCGACATATTGGATGGTGTATCGTTTGATGTCCGCCGCCGGCATGTATGCACGCGACTGTTCCTTTTCGCCGTGACTTTCGGCCACTAATCCGGCGGCAAGCATGTCGGTCAGTATGGTGCGCACCAGACGTATGGGGAGTTTCAAGCGGTTAGCGATTTTTCGTGCCGACATCGGCGGTTTTCCGGTTGCAAAGCGCACAACGATGTGCTGCAACAGCAGGATGCAGTATGCTCGGTGGGCATAAGCGCTGATTTGCAATGCTTCGTTTTCCCATTCGTAGAGGTCGATATTCTGGCTGGCGTAGGATATCTCCGCGCCCAGCAGGACAATCAGCCAACTCATTTGCATCCACACCAGCAGCAACGGTATGGCGGCGAAACTGCCGTAGATGGCGTTGTAGCGCGACATGCCCACCTGCAGGTCGATATACACCCATTGCACTATCTGAAAGGCGGTGCCTGCAATGATTCCCGCAATAAGCGCCGATTTGAATGATACCCGCGTGTTGGGCATAATCATGTACAACAGGGTGAACAGTAACCAAATCATGGCGTACGGGAACAGTTTCACCAAAAAAATGATGAACGGGTTGAGATTGACGATTCCGATGTAGTTGGATATGTTGCTTAACTGTGTGGCTACGAATATTGTGCCGCTGCTTGCCGCAATGATGAGGATGGGCGCCACCAGCATCAACGACAGGTAATCCGTGAATTTGCGAACGTAGGAGCGGTTTTTCTTCACCTGCCAGATGTCGTTGAACGAGTTTTCGATGTTTCCCAGCATTCTCATCACCGACCAGAACAGGATGGCAAATCCCACTCCGGCAATGATGCCTCCTTTGGCGTTTTCCAGCGTGGAGGAGACAAAGGACAGCAGCCAGTTGAGCACTTCTTGCTGTCCTTTGAAATTGTCCATCAGGTATCGTTCCAGTTCCTTGTCCAGGCCGAATCCCTTGGATATGCCGAACCCCATTGCCAGAATAGGCACCAGCGCCAACAGCGAGTAAAACGTAAGTCCCGATGCACGCAACTGTACCTTGTCTTCAAAGAAGCGCCGCAAAGCGACCAGAATGATGCGCAAAAGTTTCAGGAAGAACGCTATGTGCGACGAATAGTCGTCCATCCGTACGCTCCATACGTCGTTCTTGATGAAACGAATCGCCCGCAGGATGATATTCTTTATTTTTGATATACTGTTCATGCCGTGAAAAAACGTTCAAAGGAACAAATTTTCGAGGGGAAAAACAATGACCTGCCGTTTTTTGCGTTTTATCCGTTTGCCGCGTCGTTTTCTTCCGGCTGTTTGGCGGCACGGCGTCCTTTTTCCTGAGCGAGGATGTTCTTGTAGCGTTCGGCTACGGCGTTCCATTCGCGGATAAAGGGCGCATAGACGTCAATGCCTTTGATTGTGGCGAGCGCTTCGATACGGTCGAGGATGGCGCGGAGCGTTTCATCCGTTTTCGTGCGTGTCTCCTTCATGTTGATGACAGGGCGCTGGGATATTTCGCTGTAACGCGCCGACATCAAGCTGTCAAATGCACGGTTGGCGGTGTGGAGGCGTTCCGTCCATTCGTCCAGTCCGAGTGTTGTTATCCAGGGAAGGTGTTCGGACGTTTGTAGCTCGCGGAGAAGATCGTCAATAGCAGCGGTCTTCTCGTCGTAGGTCTTCTTGACAATGTTGCCGTAGTGCCGGAGAACATCTGCGAGCTTAAAAGCGGCGTCGCGTTTGTCCATGTCGAAATGATAGACGGCAGACCGTACCGCTCCGGAAAAACCGCGAAGCAGCTCGTCGCGCAAGCGATCCTGATCGCTGATGGCGCTTGTAATTCCGCTCTTGCGAATGATGTCGAGCACCTCCGTCTCATCTGCCAGCAAAGGTACGTACTTGTTGTAAAGCGCCTCAATGTCCAACAACGCAACGCCGTATTTGCCGACAAGCGCGCTGAACTGCTCATTAAATGCAACATGCGCCTCGTTGCGCAAACCGGTGTAATTGAACCGGACGATCATTCTTTTCATGATAACCATAATTTATAATTTAAAATTATGCAAAGATACATGTTTATATTTGAATATCAAATGTCATGTCTCAAAAAAAAACATTTTCTTATATCGAACTTATCTGCGGACAACAGGCATCATAGCATTTTCAACAAGTTGATGAAAATCAATTTTCATGCCGCAAGATATTTCTATCTGTTTGGTGAAAATATACTTCCATGCTTCGGTACATTTTCACTGATTTGGTGAAAGCATATTTTCATTATGCGGCATACTTTCATCAGCTTGGTGAAAGTATGTTTTCGTACTGCGGCACATTTTCATCAGTTTGGTGAAAGTATGTTTTCATACTGCGGAATACTTTCATCAGTTTGGTGAAAGTATGTTTTCGTGCTGCGGAATACTTTCATCAGTTTGGTGAAAGTATGTTTTCGTACTGCGGAATACTTTCATCAGTTTGGTGAAAGTATGTTTTCATGCTGCGGAATACTTTCATCAGTTTGGTGAAAGTATGTTTTCATTAACCGTATGCTTTAGCTTACGGGTGGTCAATCACATCAACGCAAAGTCCCGCAGGGACGACACTTTATTAACCGTATGCTTCAGCTTACGGGTGGTCAATCACATCAACGCAAAGTCCCGCAGGGACGACACTTTATTAACCGTATGCTTCAGCTTACGGACACAGGCAAACCCTGACACTGTCAAAGTCCCGCAGGGACGACACTTTATTTCAAATAAATTGTAATTTTGCAATTAAAAAATAAAG
>JAISWR010000051.1 GCA_031270985.1 Bacteroidales bacterium
TTCAGTCTTAGGCCGGAAGAGTTGCCGGCCACCCTGCTGGTGAGCTTTGTCGGTTACAGGTCGCAGGAAATAGTGGTGTACGACACTTCCGACCCGTTAGTGATTGCACTGGGCGAGAACAGCAATTTGCTGGAAGAAGTGGTGGTAACCGGCTATACGACACAGCAGCGCAAGGCCATCAGCGCCGCTATCTCGTCCATCAGTTTCGATGAAACTATTGCCGCTCAGGCGGATAATAATTTCACCCAACTGTTGCAAGGGAAAGTCACCGGCGTGCAGGTCGTTGCTACGAGCGGTCTTCCCGGTGGCGGGATATCCTTTCTGATACGCGGGAACAATTCCATTAATGCGAGCGTGGATCCGCTGTATGTGGTGGACGGTGTATTTTTGAGCTACACCAATCCTGTCCCGGCTTCGGGCGTCAATCTGCAATCGAATCCGCTGGCGGATCTTAACCCGAATGATATTGAAAGTATCTCCATTCTGAAAGATGCCAACGCCACCGCTATTTACGGCTCGCAAGGAGCCAACGGCGTAGTGATCATCACTACCAAACGCGGCAAATTGAATGCAAAATCGCGTATCAATGTGGCGGTTTCCCACGGATGGGCAGAGGCAGCCAAACGTTTTAAGGCCACTACCGGCCCTGAAACGGGCGAATTGCTCAACGAAATATGGAGCAACACCGCTCACGACAACGGGCAGGATCTGGCAACCTATCTCACCACCATCAGACCCAACCATTGGAACCTTGTGTACCCGTATAAGCAGGCGGACGGCACAACACCGGATTTTTCGCGTAACGCCATCAATGAATTGCCGACTTACGACCGTATCAGCGACCTGTTTCAGACCGCTCAACTGTCCGATTATCAGGTTTCCGTACAGGGTGGAAATGCTACGAGCAACCACTATATCGGTATAGGGTATGCGGATGAGGAATCCATCGTGAAGCCGGCAAAATTCCAGCGCTTTTCGGGGCGCGTCAATTATGACAATCAGGTGACGGCAAGACTCAAACTCGGTACAAGCTTCAACCTGAGCCAGACACAGCGTAAAGATGTGTACGGCAACGACAACAATCCGGGAGGAGTAATCAATTCCGCCATCTTTCCCCATTCGTTCCTGCCGGTATTCGACGCCAACGGGAATTATCAGACCCATGCCACCTTCAATAACCACCTGAGATTGATAGAGCATGTGGACAATAAGTATGTGACGTGGAGAAACATTGTCAATCTGTACGGCGAATATGCGTTCCTTCCCGAACTGAAACTGCGCAGCAGCTGGAGTTTGGACTATGTAAACAACACGTCCAAAAGTTTCTCGGACTTTAAACTCAGTTCGCAGGGCGGTAACTCCGACGCCGGAAATGACCTCCATCTGGTTTACACGGCGGAACAGGTGCTGACCTACATCAAATCGTTCGGGCAAAACAGGCAGCATGACGTGAACATCCTTTTGGGCAACACCGTTAACGTCCGAAAGTCCGAATCACAGGGCGCCAGCGGGAGCCGTTACCTGTTCGATCAGTTAAAGGAAGTGTCGTCGGCCGCCACTACCGACGGAAGATCTTCCTCCACCGAGAGCCGTCTGCTGTCGTTTTTCGGAAAGGCGAGTTATGGCTATGCCGGAAAATACACCTTCGATTTCAGCCTGCGTGCCGACGGATCCTCCCGTTTCGGGAAAAACGTTCGCTGGGGCTATTTCCCTTCCTTCGGCGTATCATGGAATGCGGGACAGGAAGCCTTTATTCGCGACCTGAACCTGTTCGATGCACTCAGACTGCGCGGCAGTTTCGGCTATTCTGGCAACCAGAACGGCATTGCGGATTTCATCGCACTCGGAACATGGTCGGCCAACTACGGCTATCTTGACCAGGGAAGCCTTGCGGCCGACAGGCTCGCCAATCCCGATCTCACATGGGAATTGTCGCGCCAAACCGACTTCGGCGTGGAATTTGGTCTGCTGAACAACCGGCTGAATATCGATTTCGACCTGTACTGGAAATATACCTACAACATGCTGCTGGCCGTTACCGTTCCGTCAAGATCGGGATATAGCGCATACACGCAAAACTACGGCGAGTTAAGCAACAGGGGGGCGGAACTGAGCATCGAATCGCTGAACTTCCGGACGAGGGATTTCTCATGGCGCACGAATTTCAACATCTCGGCCAATCGCAACCGGATCGCAAAAATCCCGCAGGAACAGAGCCTGGGCGGTTCCGGTCGCGGAACATCCATATTGCGCGAAGGTGAACCCGTCAATTCGTTCTTCCTCTACAAACAACTGTATGTCGATCCGCAGACGGGGAACGCCGTGTACGACGATGTGAACAAAGACGGATACATCACCTACGCCGACAGGCAGATCGTGGGAAACGCGCTGCCCGACTACACCGGAGGCATCACCAACGTGGTGAATTATAAAAACCTCGAATTGAATGTGTTCTTCTATTTCTCACAGGGAAACGACATCATCAGTATGCACGACTTCTTTCTGGTGCATGGAGGAACGATGGCCGGTATCGGTTTCATCCCGCGACAACTGGAACGCTGGCAAAAACCCGGAGACGTGACGGACATACCCCGGCTGACCATTTCCAGAAACAATCCCGACCGGAACAACGTTCCTGCCAACAATTATACCGGCAATGTCTCCAACCTCAGCAGCCGCTACGTGAGCGACGGTTCCTACCTCCGTTTGAAAAACCTCTCATTGAGCTATACCGTGCCGAAAAACCTTTCTGCAAAACTGCACATTGAGCGTATCAAAGCCACCGTGTCGGCCACCAACCTCTGGACGCTGACCAAATTCAAAGGGCTTGATCCCGAAGTAAGCGCACAAAGCGCCGACCAGAACACGGCAGGATACGACTGGGCTACCATTCCGCAGCCGCGCACTTTCCAGGTTATTTTAAACATCACTTTATAAAAATAAAACCATGAAAAAGATACATCATATCATAAAAGGAAAATTGATGCTCGGCGCCGCAATATTGGCAGGCGCGGCATTATTCGTCTCGTGCGAAAAATTTTTGGACGTACAGCCTACCAATGCACTGGTGGCCGACAATCCCATCTCCGACGAACGTTCGGCTCAAGCCGCCGTTATAGCGGTCTATACCGAACTGAAAACGTTTCAGTCCTATGTCGAACTGTTCGGCACCATGCCCGGCGACAATGTGGAATTTGTCGGCAGTTTGACCCAGTTCGTCGAACTGGACAACCTCGCTTTCAGCGTGACCAATCCGGCGATTGTGCCGGCCTACCGTTCCGGATATACGCTCATCAACCGCGCCAACTGGGTCATTGTCGAAGTTCCCAAAGTGCCGACAACCTATGACTTCCCGGAAGCGACAAAAAACCATATCCTTGGAGAAGCCTATTTTCTTCGCGCCTTTGCCTATTTCAACCTCGGCAGGACATGGGGCGGCGTGCAGCTGCAACTGACGCCTACCACCGACCTGAAATCCGTGGGCAACCTGAAACGCAGCACGCTGGCAGATACCTACACCCGGGTAAAAGACGACCTGACCGAAGCGGAACGGCTGCTAAAAGAGGAAGACGCCACCACCCGCGACCGCGCACAGAAGTCTTCGGTACGCGCCCTGCGCGCCCGCGTACATCTGTATGCCGGCGAATGGGCGGAAGCGGAACAATACGCCTCGCAGGTCATCGCCAATACTGCCAAATTTGAACTTGTGCAGCCCTACGGAGAGTTTTTCAAAGGCCCCTTTCTTACCAAAGAATCGGTCTTTGAAGTCAACTTCACCTCCACCATTTCCATCCTCACCTACGGGGCAGGCAACTGGTGGAAATGGACGCCTTCTGCTGTGAAGTCGGGCGGTTCCTTTGAATACCGGCCTACGAACGAGATCATCGGCCTGCTCAACGACGCCGGCAAGGTAGGAAACCGTAACGCACTGCTCAAAAACAGTTCGGCAGGAACCTACGTGGGGCTGTACCACACCACCGACGCCACAGCCGACGTGCCTGCGAATACCGATCCGTTTTACGCCATACGCTTAGCGGAGCTGTATCTGATCCGCGCCGAAGCCAGGGCTAAAAAAACGCCGACAGACCTGCCCGGAGCCATTGCCGACCTGAATGTCATCCGCGCCCGTGCGGGAGTGCCGGACTTTGCCACCACCACCGACGCACAGACGGTGATCCGCGCCATCGAAGAGGAAAGGCGAATCGAGTTCGCATTTGAAGGACATCGCTGGTACGATCTGGTGCGCACCGGACGGGCTGTCGAAGTGCTGGGCGTAGGCGAAAATTACCAACGCTTCCCCTTGCCCATTGCCGACGTTCTGTCGGATGAAGGACTGGATGGGGAAAATAATCCGGGTTATTGACAGAGAACCATGAAATCTTAATTCTTAATTACATAAATTTTAAATCACATGAAAAGAAGTATTTTATTTTTATTGGCAATCCTGTTGGCATCGACGCAAGTTCGTGCGCAGGACGAGTATTATTTCGGCGGACGCGGCAAGTTGAATCCTGCCATTCCGACGCCGGAATCGTTTTTCGGCTTTCAAATAGGAAAGTCGCTGGTACGCTACGACAAGGTGGTGGAATATTTTCGCCTGCTTGCCGCCAAGTCCGACCGCGCTACGCTGGAAGTATTCGGTCATTCGTGGGAGGGACGCGAGCAGGTGGCGCTGATCATCACTTCGCCCGCCAATCTGAAAAATCTGGAAAACATCCGTTTAGAACATCTGAAAGTGGTGGATCCTGCCGTTTCTTCGGTGGATGTCAACAGCCAGAAAGCAATTGTGTATCTGGGCTACAACGTGCATGGCGGCGAAATAGCGGGTACGGACGCTTCGGTGATTACCGCTTACTATTTTGTCGCATCCGAAGACCCCGATATTGTCAAGCGGTTAGATGAAGCGGTGATATTGATTGAACCGTCCCAAAATCCCGACGGACGGGAAAGAGCCGCTAACTACATCAACGGTTTTCATTCCACGCCTCCGGTGTCTGACCCTGCCGACCGTGAACACGGCAGCGGGCCGACGCCTCACCGCGGCAATCATTTCTGGAACGACCTGAACCGCGACTGGCTGGCTCTGTCGCAGGTGGAAAGCCAAAACCGCGTGGCTTACTATCACAAATGGTACCCCAACCTGTTCCTCGACTATCACGAAATGGGCGGCGGCAGTACTTTTTATTTCGAACCTTCGCCGCCAAACTCGTGGAGTCCCGCATTGCCGCTTGAAACATACACCCAGTTGCATGGCTATGTTTCCAAATATTTTTCCCAGGCGCTCAACAGCATCGGCTCTTTGTACTTTACTAAAGAGAGTTTCACCAACTTTTCGCCTATCTACGGATCCACTTATCCCGATTTTCAGGGCGGCGCCGGCACCACGCTGGAAGTCGGCTCCACCGCAGGAATTGAAATTGAAACAGCCGCAGGAATACGCACATTTTCCCGAAACCTCAAAGACAATTTTGTGACGGGTATTGCCGCTTTACGCGCGGCAACGGAAGAAAAAGCAGGCTTTCTCAAATTTCAAAAGGATTTTTTCAAAGGAGCATTGGCACAGGCGGACAAACAAGCCGACAAATATATCGTTTTCGGCAGCAAGAACGATCCGAGCCTTAACCGTATTTTCATTGACCACCTGTTACACCACAAGATCAATGTCTATGAACTGACAGTCGCATTTTCTCAAGGCGACAAGAAGTTTGAGCCGGGCAGCGCATGGGTGGTACCTTACCGTCAAACACAATATTATATCATTGACGCCATTTTTGACGAAAGGACAAAATATCCCGAAAATCAATCTTTTTACGACATCTCTGCGCCGAGCACCGCATGGGGCTTCGGACTGCCGTTTGTCAAGGTGAAAGCGCCCGTGAAAGAAGGCGCAAAAGTTACACAGTTGCCCACAGTAAAAGGCGTTGTGGAAAGCCGTTCGGATTATGCTTACGCCTTCGAATATTTTGACTATCTGACACCGAAAGCGCTCTATTATTTGCAGGACAAAGGCGTGAAAGTACGGGTGTCTCCAAGGGAATTTACAAGCAAGACAACCACAGGCGAAAAAAGTTTTGCCGTCGGCACCATCGTTATTCCGGTGCATTACCAAACGGTTACTCCGGACGAACTGTACAAGCTGCTGAACGAAGCCGTCGGTCTTGCCGGTATCAAAGTCAGCGCCATCACCGACGGGTTCAGTGTCAAAGGCATTGACTTGGGAAGCAACAACATCCGCGTCCTGAAAAAGCCTGTGGTGGCTACCATCACAGGCAGCGGGGGCAACTGGACCAGCGTTGGCGAGTTATGGCAGTTGCTGGGTAACACCCTGAACATCCCGTTGAGTAAAATAGACGTTCAGGGCTTTGAACGGGTGGATTTGGCGCGATACACTGCCATTGTCCTCAACGGCAGCGGCAATCAGTTTTCGCCCGAATTTGTCGCCCGCCTTACCGCATGGATAGACGACGGCGGCACGCTAATTGCCACAGGGACGGCAGCCCAATGGGCGGTTAATGCCAATCTGGTGTCCGCGGGCTTTGCAGCCGACACTGCCCGCAGGGGTCGGGGCGGCGCGACAGGAGTTGCCGCGCAGCGCGGCGGCAGGGGAGGAGGTTTTGGTGAAAGATTGAACGGGGTCATCCTCCCTGCCGTCCTGACCCTGAACCATCCGCTTACTTACGGGTTTTCCGCAAAAGAGACATACACGCTCAAAAACAGCGTTGCCGGACTGCCCAGAATCGGCACCGTTGTGCTGGAAACAAGTTCGGGTGATCCCGTAAACGGTCTTGTGCCGGACGCCCTCCGCCCCAGACTGAAAAATGTCCCCGTCGTAGCAGCTACCTCGCACGGACGCGGTTCCATCGTCCTGTTCGGCGAATCGCCCACCTTTCGCGGTTACTGGCTGACGCCGGGCAGAATCCTTACCAATGCCATATTCTTTGGAGGCGGTGGCAACGGTGGCGGCAGATATTGACGATTGAAGATTTTCATTGGATGATTGATTGATTGGTTGCTCGAAGCACGGCGAAAGTATATTTCGTCGTGCTTTTTTTTGTGTAATAAAACAAACAAATTTTCTTTTTGGGAGAGTTGTGCAAATGTAATGCAAAAATGCAGTATAAAACAGGCGAAAAACAACCCACTAAAAACGAGACGATTGTGTCTTTTATCGGTACCCGGAACAGGACTCGAACCTGCACATCATTGCTGACACTAGTCCCTGAAACTAGCGCGTCTACCAATTCCGCCATCCGGGCATGGATTAGAGGCGCAAAGGTAGTTTTTTTTTTGATTCGAAAACTATTCGGGAAAAAAAATCGGAAAATCAACTCAAAATATCCAATTATGCCCCGTCCGTTTTATCCCTTAAAATAGTGTCGGATAGTTATCTTCAAATTTTTTGATAATGCTGGAAAGGATGAGTTCGCGCATGAACTTTGATCGGTTCTGGATACCGTATTCTCGGCAATAATAGTCAATAGCTCTGATTTCCCTGTTGTTGAGCAGCATGGTTACTTTGTTAATCCGTAACAAATCGGTATCTTCCGTAATGTTCTTTTGCGCCTGACGACGACGCCCGCTTTTTTGATTTGTCCGTTTCATCTCGAAACAAAAAACAATAATAATTTCCAAAAAACGCCAAAATGGGGTGGAAAATGGGATTCGAACCCACGACCAACGGAACCACAATCCGCTACTCTAACCAACTGAGCTATATCCACCATTTTAATGCCGCAAAGATAGTTTGTTTTTTTAAAACGGACAAGTATCTGCATCATTTTTTCGTCCACACATCTGTTTTTACAACTGCCGTATGCGGAAATCCGTTAATCTGGTGCGGGATTTAGTGGTTCGGAATCCGAACCATCCTGACGTATATGGATGTTCGTCCGTAAAATCGACGATGAGTTCGTCGTCGGAATAATATTGTATGCGTTTTCCGTTGCTCACGATCCGGATGCTGTACCAGTGGTTTGCTTTGAGCAGATGCGCGTCGTCCGTATATTCTTTAAGTATCTCCGGGCGTGTATTGCCGGTGGAGAAAGCTTGAAAATCCCCGTTGTATTTGCGGAAACGTGTGGTGGTATTGCCGTTGCCTCCATATCCGAGATAATAGAGGGTCAGGCTGTAAGAGCGGCCAAAAATCCCGTTCCTCCACTTGCTCCGGCGGAATATGTCATCCGGATACTCCTTGTCGCGTGCCATCCAGAAGCAATTGAGATCGCTCAGGCGGTCGCCGGGCAACCCTTCGTCCATCACACAGGCTTTGTAAGTGATTTCCACCTTGCCTTGCAGCGGTTGATTCCACCACAATGTCACTCCGTTGATGGCGGATATTTCTAACGTGTCGTGTAGGTGTCGGATATGTGTGGAAGTGTCGGACTCTATCGTCCAAAAGTTCGAGAACATCGTGCTGTCAAAAACAGACGGTTTGCCTGCCTCGTCGGGCAACTGCAGGGAAAACGACGGCGGGAGGTAACCGCAAAAGAACAGTAGCGTCAAAATGATTTGTTTCATGATTTTTAAGTTGAATGACGGACACAAAGATACACATTCGGAATATCCATGCATGGTTTAATTCATTTTGTGTTCAAAAATCCGATAAACGCATCTACCATCCGAGGAACAGGATGGCGAAACCGCTCAGGCATATTGTAGCGCCGGCAATGACGTGCATGAAACGGTCGATGCCTCCGGCGGGCAGCGCCTTGAATCCGTAGTAGCCGGCTGTTACCGCCGCGCACATGGTAGAGATGGTGATAATCGAAAAGAGCAGCGTCACCGCTACGATACCCTGTGTATCGTGTCTGGCGGCGGGTTCCATCACCAGTGGAATCAATATTTCGCAAGGCCCCAATACGAAGATGACAAACAGCGTCCACGGCGTCAGGTTGCGCGTTTTTTTGCCTTGCATGTGTACGTGTACGTGTTCCTGATGATGTGCATGCTCATGCGTATGCACATCACCGCCGCTGTGGAAGTGAACATGTGTATGAGGCTTGTTGCGTATGGCTTTGAAGATACCCCATACCATGTAGGTGAAGCCAAAGATGAAAAACGCCCATCCCGACAGACTGCCGCGAATTCCTTCCAACGCTTCGATGCGGGTGATGCCGTAGCCGATGCCGATGCCTACAAACCCGATGAGCACCGAACTTCCCACGTGACCTACGCCACAATATACGGTGGTCAGCAATGTTTTTTTCAAACTCCATCCGCGCGCCTTGGACATTACGATGAACGGCACATAGTGGTCGGGGCCGAATATGGTGTGCGTGAAAGCCGCAATAACGGCAGCGGTAAGCAAGATATACGTATCTGTCATGATGTATGTGTTTTGATTACATGTAATTGTCCGGTTTCAAAACGGATGACCTGCACCGTTTCGCCTTGTTCGATGTACCCGATTTCACTTACGGCATCATACATTTTTCCGTTCACGGTTATTTTTCCGGCGGGGCGCAATGTAGTGCGGGCAATCCCCACGGCGCCCGTCAAGCCCGACAGGTCATCGAAACTGACGTAACCTTCGGAACTCTTTTGCTCCGTTTGCAGCGTCACGCGGCTCAGAGCGGTGTTGCCGAAGAAATAACGACCCAGCCACACGGACAGTCCCAGCGCAAAAGCTGCAGATCCTGCCACGATACAGACGGATTTGAGGATTGCTCTCAAACCGGCTGAAAAATCCCATTCAAAAACAATATTGTCCACCATAGCAAAACTAATGCCCGTCACCACCATGATGATGCCGGAAACACCTGCTATTCCGAATCCGGGAAAAGCGAATATCTCCACCCCAATGAGTAGCACCCCGACGATGAAAAGTGCAAGTTCCCAATGGCTGGCAATGCCTTCCAGATAAAGCGGAGCGAAATACAGCAATGCCGCAATGATGGACACTGCCAGCGGAAAACCGATGCCGGGCGTTTGCAACTCGAAGTATATCCCTCCGATGATAAGCATAACCAACAGCCCGTGCAGGTAAGGATTTATCAGAAAATGGATGATTTTTTCCGTCGCGGTGAGCGTATGATGCGTCACCGTGTAATTTTCAATATGATTGAGGGCAAGTATTTCCTGTATGTTTTCAACTTTTCCCTCGCAAAAACCGAGTTGAATTGCTTCATCAACGGTCATGGCCAATACTCCGGCGGAATCAATCACCCCTGTGATACCGACGGTAGCGCCTACCATCGCCTGAGCAATTTCAGGGTCGCGCTTCCAACGATAAACGGTATCTTTTCCGTTGATGACGGTATCCATCCCGTGTGCTTTGGCTAAGGAGCGCATCATACTCCGTATTGCCGACTGATGTTTGGCGGACATCGGTTCGCCCGCCTGATTTACCCCCGTGGCAGCGCCCATCCGCGCGCCCGTCCGCATGTAGATTTTGTCTGCCGCAACTGCTATCAGTGCACCTGCCGAAATGGCGTTGTTGTCCACAAACACATAGACCGGCACGGGAAAATGAAGAATTTTTGTACTGATGGAATCCGCCGCATCCACTAACCCTCCGTAGGTGTTCATGTGAACGACAATCAGCGCCGCATTTAGTTGCGTGGCACGTTGAAACGCCTGTTGCGTAATCCGCCATGTCGCCGGACCTATCTCGTCTTTCAGGTCAAACACATATACGGTTTTGACGCTGTCGCCAACATTGTTGCCCGCAATGGGAAACAAACAGCACAGCCACGTCACGCAACCTATGATGCGCTTAACATTCCGCCTCAAAATCCCGTTCATTGCATTCGATTTTTCAACGTTCAAAATTAACGCAAACAATGGAAAAATCAAAAAAAAATGGCTAAATCTTTTTTTGAGGTGCTATTGCCTTTTTTGATTAGGATGATTATTAACCACAGAGATCACAGAGGGCACAGAGGAAAAATAAACTCTGTGTTCTCCGCGTCCTCTGTGGTAAAAAAAACGATCCATAAGATTAAAAGATGAGTAGGATTTCGGGATTCCCCACCTTCGGAGGGGTGTCCGAAGGACTGGGGTGGTTCCCTGTATCTTGAGAACGTTTGAAGACCTTTCATATTTGCCTAAT
>JAISWR010000091.1 GCA_031270985.1 Bacteroidales bacterium
GTATCCGATGAAAGCATGGACAAGCACCGCTACCGCACAGGAAAATTATGACGGTTTCTATAATTTGATAGGCGCCTATGCCTGCGGGCTGGACGGCGGATTCGGAAACGCTGCTACGCCGTTGCCTTCGGAAAACGTGAAGGGGAGACACCTTCTCCCTCTGGGACAAGCCGTGATTGACGACTCTAACGGTATGTTGCAAAATAATTTTGGATTTTAATTTTTTAAAAAGGAAACGATATGAACAAATTGAAATATTATCTCATAACGCTCGCTGTTTGCCTGCCTTTTTTCGCTTGCAACGACAGCGACAAAGACTACGAAAAAGTACCCGACCGGCTTTTTATGCCGCCTTTTGACAGCGAAAGTACCTATGCGAAAAATAACGCGATTTTTGTAAAATGGTATCCTATTGCCGGCGTTTTAAATTATGTGGTGGAAATCAGTACGGATGATTTTGCCTCAATATTCAAAAGCGTGGAAACCACCGGCACGGAAGTCTCATTTGACGGATTGGCATGGGCTACCACGTATGGCATACGGTTACAGGCGCGCTCGGCTGACAGCGCGACAGGTAATTCCAAATATGCGACCATCGCGGGTGGCCTGAAAACGGAAAACAAGCCGGTTGTGGACATATTCCGTCCCATTGACGCACTTTCCGGAACTTCCGTCACCCTGTCGTGGGGAACGTACACTTCGCCGCTTATCAAAGTAGAAGTGTATGCCGGCGAAACGCTCCTCCATACTGTCACCACAGGATTGGAAAGCCATTCGCTCACCCTGAACGAATTGACGCCCGGCACTAAATATAGCGTGACGCTTTATACCAACGATTTGGACGTAGGTACGAAAGAATTTACCACTTATCCCACAGGAATCATTGTCATTCGGGAAAACGAATTATTAGATGACATAGTGGAAACCTGCGCGGACGGATCCGTTATTCTGTTACCTTACGGACAGGTACATGAATTCACGAAATCATGGGGAAAATCCGTCACCTTAATCGGCGGAGAAGGCGGTGGCGGCGAACAAACGACACTGCGATACAACGGATCTGTTACCAACACTGCGAACGGAAGTCTCGGACCGGTAAAATTCCTGAATTTGCACATCAACGGTTGGGATGAAACGGGCACAAGCAGGCAAGGCGCATTTTACATGGGCAGCATAAGCAACACGGTTTTTGAAAGTTTTACATTTGAAAATTGTACGGTACACGGTTTTGAATACGGTTTGATATTCCTGCAGGGCACCAATTCGCTGGTGGAAAATGTAACCATTGAAAACTGTATCATGTACGATATTGCCACAGGCTGGGGACAATATTCGTCCATCCTTACCGCCCACCGCAATAATGCGGGAGCAGGTTGCGGATTCAACAATATTACCATCAGGAACAGCACCTTTTACAACAATCCTGCCGGTCTTATATGGAGCGAGATGCGCAATGCCTCAGGCAACATCCTCATAGAAAACTGTACCGTCAACGACATGATGAAAGGCGATTTCATGCTGGTGGATTTTGGAGATTATGAAGTGCTGGGAACACTGACCATTCGTAACAACATTTTCGGACGCCAAAAAACAGGCGGCGCAAACAATGCCGTTCCGAGTGGCGCGCGGGTAAAAGGAGCGGCGCTCAACCCGTCCCCCTTTATTGCCAACAATTTCACCACCACGGATTATTCCGTTGTGGAGTTTCCTATTCCGAATCTGTCCGGTGCAGGCGGAGCTTCCACAGCAGTTTTTGCCGATCCGGAAAACGGCGATTTTACCGTGCTCAGTCCGGCTGTAAAACGCGCGGAAGCCGGAGATCCGCGTTGGCTGAAATAACACGCAATTCACGAATGAAAAGGAGAGTGTTTCAAATACGAATCTTGCATAGAAAGGGTTTTGAAGCATTCTCTTTTTTATCTGTTTTTTGCTTATTCGCCCCTTACTCAGATACATTAAGGCATTGGTTCCTTTTTTCCGTTGCCGGCATTAAAAAATTTGTTGCTGCCAGATGGTATTTAAAAAAATGTTTGTATCTTTGCGCCCCTAAATAGAAAATGTCGAAAACATAAAATATATGCTCATGGATTTGATGAAACTTGTTCAAGAACAGAGTGTTACCTCTAAAGATTTCCCCAAATTTAACAGCGGTGACACCGTTACGGTTCATTATAAGATCAAAGAAGGCAACAAAGAACGTATTCAGCAGTACAGAGGCGTGGTAATACAACGTAAAGGGGCGGGCAACGTAGCAACGTTTACGGTGCGAAAGATGTCCGGAGAAATCGGCGTAGAGCGTATTTTCCCCACACAGTCGCCTTTTATCGAAAAGATAGAAGTCAATAAATACGGAAAAGTGCGCCGTGCAAAAATTTTCTATCTGCGGAAACTCACCGGTAAGAAAGCCCGCATCGCCGAAAAGAAATTTGTCGCCAACGTTTAGACAAAAATTATGCCGTTGCGCACTATAACCGTGGCGGCACAGCGCAAACGCACGAAATGGGTGTTTTAGGGCATGAAAGCGTGCAAACCCTGATGGGCGTAAAAGGCAGAGCGATGAACATATTGCCTCCTGATTGTTACTGACGCCTGACAAAAAAATTTAAAAACCAGAGTCGCCTTCCGGCGCAATATCAATAATACCGCATATTTCGGTGGATAATTCACCTAAACGTCCGGCATTGACGTTCACTGCCGTATAAATTTTGATGAAATCAATCCCTTTGAGTGTAACGGGATTGCCGTTGGCGTCCGTTGCCCAGTCAATATCGAAAGCATCGCCTCCGTTTCCTTCTATTTCGGGCGTCCAAGGATTATCGGGCGTTATCTTGTCTGTATCTCTGGTGAACGGATGAGTGTCCGCGTAGCCGTATTCCGGCGGATAAAGGCGAATAAACTGCATGTTGCTGCTGTCTATTTCGGCTTGTATCAGTGTTCCGTGCAATGTGATGCTGTCCTGCGGATATGCTGGAAAATATTCCGCCGAAGGATAATATGCCTGACGGTGGAAGGGGACGACCTTTACGGATCCTTGATTTTCGTGATTATCCGTCCATGCAACCCCTGCCGGCTGTCCCGGATTGACATAGGTGATGGCGTAATGTGCAATGGAAGAGGCGGCATCGTGTCGGCTACCTTTCAGTTCATACCATTCTCCATCGTCGGGGATACCGTTGCCGTTGGTATCAGCCATCACCATGACGATACCCGGCTCTGAGGAGTTGGTTATGGCATTGCCCACAACGATGAAATCTACTCCGAAAGGATTCTCAGGATCGTTCATGACAGTGTGGTCAAACCCGACAATAATGTATCCGCCGAAGCCACCCAACGAGACCAATCCGCTTATTCCGCCTACAATACTTTCGGTAGCGTTGAGCGTACCGATACCCGTTTCGTTGATGAATTGTCCGGGTGCCGGCATATATTCAATGATGCGACTGATGTACGGGCTGTTTGCCTCTTCTTCATTGCGCTTCTCACAAGATGCAAGGACGAAGAAAGTCGCGATATGCAGTATCAGAACAGCATCAATGCGACACACGCAACGATGACACAACAAATAGTAAAAAAACGTAACTTTTTCATAAGGCGTCTTTAAATATATCTTTTTCATATATATACGGAATGTATCAAAAAAGGTTTCAAATTATTCGGGGAATTTTAAAATTTTTGTTCCGCCGTTTTTTATGCCTTCCGGACTGCAAATGCGTATTTCGGCAACGCCACTGTGCAGCGCGTCGAAGGCGTTTTCAAGTTTTGGAATCATTCCTGCGGTGATAATGCCTTTGTTTTTATATTGCCGGAAATGTGTTTCGTCCAGCACATCAATCACGGAGTTGTCGTCGGAGGGGTTGCGTAATACGCCGTTTTTTTCAAAACAGAACACCAGATGCACTTCGTAGCGTTGCGATAGGGCAATTGCCACGCTTGAAGCGATGGTGTCGGCATTGGTGTTGAGCAACGTTCCCTGTCCGTCGTGCGTAATGGGCGCCATCACGGGCGTAAGCCCCGTATCCAGCATTTTGCCGAGTTGTTCCGTCCGTATGTTTTGTGCGTTCACGTCGCCCACAAAGCCGTAATCCACTTCTCCTACAGGGCGTCTGACGGCGGGAATCACGTCTGCGTCGGCTCCGGACAACCCAATGGCATTGCAGCCGTGTTGCTGTAACTTCGCTACGATGTTCTTATTGATCAATCCCGCATACACCATCGTAACGATGTCCAGCGTCTGCCGGTCGGTAATGCGGCGTCCGCCTGTCATCTTCGGTTCCATGCCCAATTGCTTCATCAACCTGTCGGCGATTTTTCCACCTCCATGCACGAATATCCGTTTGGTAGTCCACAAGGCAAAATCCTGCAATACCGCATCCAATACTTCGGGATGGTCGATCACATTGCCTCCCGTTTTCAAAACTGTTACAATTTCTTTCATCCGTCAGGAAAATTTTCCAAACATGCGGTTGTTGTTTTTATTTGATATGGTCGCCCACCCAGCGGAAATCCCTTGCCAGCATTCCTGCGGGATAGCGTTGCGAAATGGTCAGATAATTGTAATAGTGCAATATACCGTCCGTACCGAAAATCAGGCGGTAAGAGCGTCCGTTGTTTTCGTTTTCGCCCGGGCCCACCTGATGCAGCACAGCAACGTCAGCCTCTTTGTTCTCAATGGCCTGCATGATGGTTTCCGAATCCGTTATCCGGATTTTACCCGGATACAGTTTTTGGATTTTTTCCAATGTGTTTACTTCGGGCGACAAGTCGCTTTCTTTTACCAACAATGTTTTGTTTTTCAACAATTTGGCATTTGAATTGTAATCTTTCAGGGAATAAGGCATTCTGAAATTTTTGTTTTTCATCCGTTCGAGATGAATTTGTGCAAACCGCACCATTAGCGGTAATTTGTCCACATAATTGTCTTCGTCCACACCGGTATATGCCAGCGGCAACGATAATAATTCGGGCAAAGAGGTGATGTCTTTCACCTTTGCACCCATCACTACGTTCATGTAGAGGTAGCACACGTCCGTTTCTTTTTTGAGTTCCAGCCGCGAGAGAAAAATAAAGGATAACGACGGATCGGTGTAAATTTCGTCAAACTTTTCGGAGGTGATGATTTCAAAAGGCGTAAGCGTCCAATATTTTTTCACCGCATCCGCAATAACGATGTTGTAGCCTATTACAGGATTGGCGTCCATGACAATCATGGTTTTCGATTTGAAGAACGCCTCTATCTGCTGTTTGCTGGCATAGGTCACTTTTTTGAACTGTGCGTATCCGCCTGTGGTACAGAGTATCAAAAATGAGATACATGCAATTGTTTTGAGTGTTTTCATAGTATGATGAATTTTATATGATTTTTATGGTAATGTCCATTTTATTTCGGTTTTCCATCCCGATCGCGTTTCGACAACCGGCTCACCGGTATAATAGGCGACCTTTTCGGGCTGCAACTTGTCTAAGTAGCGTCCCGTGTCCCATTTTCCATTGCCGTTTCTGTCATATATCACTTTTAATTTATATTTGTCGGGTTTCAGATAATCTATCAGCGCGACATTTCTTTCGGAGAGCGACACTTGTTTGACCACCCTTTCTTTATCTCCCTGCAAAATCTGTACCAACATCGGGCACGGAATCCTGTCAAAGGTAATTTCTATTTCGCTGTAATAGTCTTTTTTTTGCGAAGTGAATACAAATCCGACGGAATCATTGTACACTCCGTAAATGCTTGTGAAAGCCATCGAGTCCACCACGAGCGAATATTTGGTGTCTTCCTTGATTTTCCATTCAATAAAACATTTACGCATGTTGGATGAATCTTCCGTCAGTGTGAAAGGTACCGGCACTTTCACGGTATCTACCCATTCGGCGAACGTGATTTTTGAGCGGTCAATATCGCTGATGGGCTGTGAGGAGGTGAGCTGCAGGCGATCAATCAGGTCTATCTTGTCCCTGACGTTTGCGGAAATCAGCATTGTTTCCACCTCAGTACGCGGTTTGACAGGTATTTTTCCGCTTTTTTCGTCTTCCCGTTTTTCTTTTCGCGAGCGTTTGTCCGCAGGCTGTTTGGGCGGTTCGTACGACATTTTCAATGTGTCGGGATGATAAACCAATTGCTGCAACGAATCGGTACGCGGAGACAACAGGCTTATCAACAGTGCATTACGATGGATCAGCGTGGTATCCGTCAGCCAAAACATCACCGTATCGCGGTGCGGTGATATTTCCGTTGCAAACCATTTACCTGCCGGTGCGGTATCCGCAACGGCAATCGGCAGCGAATCCACCGGAAGCGTATAGGTAAAGCGCAGCAGATTGGCGGCGGGTCGTTCGTAGGAAGTGCGGTATTGTTTGGTGGGCGCTTCTTGAAACCGGTACAGCACAATATCTTTGTGGGGCAATTCCGGATTTTTCTCTTTCACCGAATCGGGCAGATTCAGCGAGGAAGGAAAAGGGATGTCGGGGTCGCGATAGTACTGTTCGTTCACCGTTATCGCCGAATCAGCAAAAGCAATTTGCTCGACGGGCATGTCGAACAGCAGATTATCGCCCATGTCCCGAATAGCAAAGATACGGAACGTACCCGGACGGATGTGCGTAAATGTGAAAAAACCGTAATTGTCCGTTCGGGCAACGTAGGTAGGCGGTGTTTTGTACACTGCCGAATCGCTCAGGTCTTCAAACAGCAACACCGACACCGGCACTTTGTCTTCTTTTTTGCCGGGCGTTAGGTCGAAGGCGTCCAGTACGCGACCGGTAAAGGTCAGTGAATCAATATGATTTCCGGTAGAAAAGACGTACTGAAAGCCTACTATTTTGTTGCTTTCGTTATTGTCCACAATGGCTTCACCGAAATTGAACGTGTACGTCATATCCGGCAACAGCGGTTCTTTTAGATTGACGCGGATAATTTTGCCGTACAAAAGGATTTCGGGTTTTTTCTTCATGGGTGAAGACGACACAAATTGCGCATTCACATCTTTCAACTGCACGTATTCGTCGAAAGTCATGTTGATACGCTTTGTATTTACGTCAAAACCCGTAGCATACAAAGGGGGCATACTGTACAGAAATCGCGGTGGATCTTCGTCTTTCAATCCTCCGGAGATATTGCCCGGCATACGGGCGCACTGTCCGAACAACCAAACAATTCCTGCTGCAGCCGCTATAAAAACGATCCTTTTATTCAAAGCGCTTTTTGGGACAAAGATACACGATTTTTTGGTTTTGAGTGCGTATGGCGATAAGTTTTGACCAACATTACAGGATTTTCCGGATGATAGCGATTACTTCGGGTATGGCAGCCTGCACGCGGGGCGACAGTTCCATGCCCACCTCCCAGACGGAGTGTGCCGATATGACAATCAACTGAATATCGGGCAATGTGCCGGTCAACGACATGGCGACAATCATGTCGCGCAGGCCTATCTCATGGGCGCTCATCAGAGGCGGAAAATCGGAAGCATAGCGCGGTTGCAACAGGCGCACCGTACCGGCGGGGTGATCGTCCAAAGTGGCGTCAATCATGATGATGCGGTCGTATTCTTCCAACAATCCTGCCAGATGAAGCCCTCCCGTACCACCGTCCATCAGGCATGTTCCACACGGCAATTCTTCCCGCTCCAGCGCGCGTACCACATGAATACCCACGCCTTCGTCTTTCAACAGCAAATTGCCGACGCCGAGTATCAATGTTTTCATTTCATGAAATCGCTCAATTTTTCTTCACGCCTTTGTACACCAGATAAACGACAAACAGGATGCTCAGCGCCACCACAATATATGCAAGTTCGGTGTTGTATTTTTTGATGATGTTCATTTGTCCGTGTGCCACATAGCCCAGCACTGCCAAAATGACGTTCCAGAGGAAAGCGCCCAGCGAGGTGTACAGACAGAACGGGCCGAATTTCATTTTTGCCAAGCCTGCGGGAATGGATATTAATTGGCGAATGCCGGGTATGAAACGTCCGACAAAGGTGGATATGTTGCCGTTTTTGCGAAAATAGGCTTCGGATTTTTCTACTTTTTCCTTGTCAATCAGGCAGGCATGTGCAAAACGGGTATCGGCGAATTTGTAAATCAGCGTTCTCCCAAGGGTAATGGACAGGAAATAGTTGATACATGCGCCTATCAGTGCGCCCAACGTGCTTAATATCAGCACTATAAATATATTCAACTCTCCTTGACACGCTTTCCATGCTGCTACGGGGACTACCACTTCGGACGGAAAGGGGATGAACGAACTTTCCACTACCATCAACAGCGTAATAGTGAAATAGTTGATGTTTGCCAAATACCAGTCGATGATGGATTGAATCAGTTCCATACAGGTTATTCCATTTGTTTGAAACAGTGCAAGTTTTCCGGAAGAAATTCAAAAAAAGTATCACTCCGCAATCCCAGACGGAGCGTTTCAAGTGAAACTACTTCACCGGTAGCTATATTGCCCACATTGACGTTGGCGCCGTATTTTTTGATGAACCATGCCTGTTGGTTTTTGTTGGGTGCTTCCCAAAGGATATTTTCGTTGCCTACCTCCTGGCCCAGCAGGTTAATCAAGCGTTTATTGGCCGTTCCGTCGGAACGGTAAATACCAATAGTGCCGCTTTCACGTGCTTCGGCAATCACTTTCCATGAACCTGCCTGACGTTCGCTTTTCATATATTGCGCCCACATTTCCGGTTCGAGCACAACGCCTTTGATTTTTGATCCGACTTCGGAAAGCACTGTCACCTGCTGCGACAGGATGCGGATGTATTCCAGCTTTTTTTCGTGGGGAAAGGCAATGGAGCCATCGGATATTTCCGCCATGTCCACATGGTAGCGGTCTATGAAACGGCGAAATTCGTCAAACTGTCCGCGAACGATAAAGGCTTCAAACAGCGTGCCGCCGAAATAGGCGTGAATACCTGCCTGCCGGTATAATCTGATTTTGTCGTCGATGCTTTTGGCAAAAATGCCGGTGCCGAAAGCCAGTTTCACCAAATCGGTAAATTCTCCTGCCGATTCGACAAAACATTCCGCTTCGCGAATGCTCAACCCTTTATCCATCATCATGGTGATACCGTTTTCACGTGGTTTTTCCGTGCGTTCCGGTATGAATGGCAACTTGATGTTCATGGCTTTACGGTTTTTACGGTTTCTAATTGAATCCTATCTGTCCGATTCCGGGCGCTCTGTCGTCCACTTTTACGGGGCCGTGTACAGATTCGTATTTCGACAGGTTATCGCTCAGCGCCAGCAACAAGCGTTTGGCGTGTTCCGGAGTGAGGATGATACGCGATTTCACTTCCGCTTTCGGTATTCCGGGCATCACGCGCACAAAATCCAGCACAAACTCCGACGACGAATGGGAAATAATTGCCAAATTGGAATAAACACCCTGTGCAACATCCTCTTTCAGTTCAATGTTAATTTGGTTCTTTTTTTGCTCTTCCATAATATTTTATTCAAAATTAAGCGTCAATTCGTGCATATTTGGCATGTCGTTCGATAAATTCACGACGCGGAGGCACTTCGTCGCCCATCAGCATGGAGAAGATATGGTCGGCTTCGGCGGCGCTTTCAATGGTCACCTTGCGTAAGGTTCGTTTTTCCGGATTCATGGTGGTTTCCCACAATTGTTCTGCGTTCATTTCGCCCAACCCTTTGTAGCGTTGCACATGCAGCCCGGTGTCTTTTCCTTTGCCCAATTCGCCGATAGCGGCAATGCGTTGTTCCTCCGTCCAGCAGTAAGCGTCCTGTTTCCCTTTTTTAACGAGGTAAAGTGGTGGCGTGGCAATGTACAGGTGTCCGTTTTTTATCAGGTCGTTCATGTGCCGGAAAAAGAAGGTCATGATGAGGGTGGAGATGTGGCTGCCGTCCACATCGGCGTCGGTCATGATGATGATTTTGCCGTATCGCAGTCCGGACAGATTCAGTGCTTTGCTGTCTTCTTCCGTTCCTACGGTGACGCCCAGCGCGGTGAAAATGTTACGGATTTCTTCGCTGTCGTACACCTTGTGATCCATCGCTTTTTCCACGTTCAGGATTTTGCCTCTTAACGGGAGGATTGCCTGAAAAAAGCGGTTGCGTCCCTGCTTGGCGGTGCCGCCTGCGGAGTCGCCCTCCACAAGGAATATTTCGCACTTCGAGGGGTCTTTGTCGGCGCAGTCCGCAAGTTTACCGGGCATTCCGGCGCCCGACATCACGTTTTTGCGCTGCACTAATTCGCGCGCCTTGCGTGCGGCATGACGCGCCGTTGCTGCAAGCACCACTTTGTCCACAATGATTTTGGCGTCTTTTGGATTTTCTTCCAGATAAGTGCCTAATGCTTCGCTCACCGCTTGATCAACCGCGCCGGTAATCTCTGAATTACCCAATTTGGTCTTGGTTTGTCCTTCAAATTGAGGTTCAGCCACTTTGACGGAAATGATGGCGGTCAAGCCTTCACGAAAATCATCGCCGCTGATGTCGAATTTCAGTTTTGCCAACATTCCCGTCTTTTCGGCGTAGTTTTTCAGTGTGCGTGTCAGTCCGCGACGAAAACCCGCCAAGTGCGTTCCTCCTTCTATCGTATTGATATTATTAACGTAGGAATGGACATTTTCGGAAAACGAGGTGTTGTACTGCATAGCAATTTCCACAGGTACGCCGCCTTTTTCGGATTCTGCGTTGATGATGTTTTCCGTCAGTTTTTCGCGTGTGGCGTCCAAATATTGTATAAATTCTATCAATCCTTTTTCGGAATAAAATTCCGATTTTCGTATTTGTTGTGCGGATTCTCCTTCGATGTCGGGTTTTGTACGCATATCGGCGAGTGTCAGATGGATTCCCTTGTTGAGATATGACAATTCACGAAGTCGCGCTTCCAGTATCTCAAAATTGTATTCTACCGTGGCGGTGAAAATGGAGGAATCGGGACGGAAAGTGATAATAGTGCCTGTACGGTCGGTTTCACCCGTCACCCGAATATCGCCGATCGATTTTCCGAAAGCAAATTCCTGTACATGGATTTTGCCTTCGCGGTGTATTTCGGCACGCAGATAGGACGAAAGTGCATTGACGCAAGACACGCCGACGCCATGCAACCCTCCGGAGACTTTGTAAGACCCTTTGTCGAACTTGCCGCCCGCGTGGAGAACGGTGAGTACAACCTCTAACGCCGATTTTTGTTCCTTTTCGTGGAAATCAACGGGGATGCCGCGACCGTCGTCCGTGACGGTGACGGAACCGTCTTCGTTGATGATCGCATCAATGTGGGTGCAATAGCCGGCAAGCGCCTCGTCTATAGAGTTGTCCACCACTTCATACACCAGATGGTGCAATCCTTTGACGCCTATGTCCCCGATGTACATCGCCGGACGTTTGCGTACTGCTTCCAATCCTTCCAGTACCTGAATGTTGCTTGCCGAATAGTCGCTGTTATTGTTTGCCGGAATATTATCCATTTTTAGATGATACAATTAATTTTATAGGCGCAAAAATACAAATAATCTATCAGAAAACAAAAAATATTCTCCCTGCGGGTGCATTGCTACGGAGATGGATGGAGAGATTCGCAGACGACCGTACCGTAAAGGTCGAATTCAGCGGTATCCGATATGCGCACGGGATAAAAATGACCGATTTGCAATGCTTCTCCGTTTTTTGGTATGAGTGTTTCCGTATCCACCTCAGGGGAATCATATTCAGTACGTCCCACATAGAAGTCATTTTCCTCTCTGTCTATCAGCGTTTTGAATATTTTCCCGATTTTTTTCCGGTTCATTTCTTCCGATATGTCTTTTTGCAGACGCATGATGTAATCTGCGCGTTCCTGTTTCACTTTTTCAGGCACATTGTCTTTATAATACTTTGCCGCATAGGTGTTTTCCTCGTGCGAATAGGCAAATACTCCCAGCCTGTCGAAACGGGCTTGTTCCACGAAGCGCACCAATTGACCGAAATCATCATCGGTTTCTTCCGGATGTCCGACGATCAATGTTGTGCGGAGCGCCACATCAGGAAGTTTTTCGCGGATGGCGTCTATCAGGCGCATAGTTTCCGCGCCTGTAATATTGCGACGCATGATTTTCAACATTTTGTCGGAAATGTGCTGCACGGGCATGTCCACATAGCGACAAATTTTCCGTTCATGCCGCATCATCTCTACCACTTGCATCGGGAAAAGAAGCGGGTAGGCATAATGCAGACGCACCCATTCCGCGCCGTCCACACGGCAAAGGCGTTCCATCAGTTCGGGTAACATCTGTTTTTGGTATCTGTCCCATCCGTAATAAGAAACATCCTGGGAGATAACCAACAGTTCTTTCACACCTTGATTGGCCAGAAACCGCGCTTCCCGTTCCACTTCTTCAAGCGGCACGGAAACGTGCGCTCCCCTAATGTTGGGGATGGAGCAAAAGGCGCAAGTACGGTTGCATCCTTCGGCTATTTTCAGATAAGCGTAATGGCGGGGCGTGGTAATCGTCCGTTCGGTACGCAAGCCGGTGCGGTATTCTCCTTCGAGCCGACGTATCACCTCTTCCATGTTCCGTACCCCAAAATAGCCGGTCACTTCCGGAATTTCTTTTTCCAGTTCCTTTTGGTACAATTCCGACAGACACCCCATCACGAACAGGTTTTCGATAATGCCTTTATTCTTGGCGTCCACGCACTGTAAGATCATGTTCACGGATTCCTCGCGGGCGTCGTGGATGAAACCGCAGGTATTCACGATGATGGTAGAGGCCTCATCCAAGCGGGCGTCATGCACGACTTCTATCCCCGACGCGCTCAGTTGGCGCATCAGATGTTCCGAATCTACCAAATTTTTGGAACACCCCATAGTAATGATATTGATCCGTTTTTTCAAAAATCGTTGTTTCGTCTTGTTTTTATCTCCACGTGATATTTGCATTGTGTAAAAAAACGATATTTTTCAGACACAAAACAAATAAAAAAGGTTGCCTTCACAGACAACCTTTTTTCTCATTAAAAAAGAAATTTTTAGTTCACCTTTGCCTTTAATTCGGCACCGGGAGCAAACTTTACCACTTTCTTGGCGGCAATTTTGATTTCTTTTCCAGTTTGCGGATTACGTCCTGTTCTGGCGTTTCTCTTTATAACAGAGAAAGATCCAAATCCTACCAAGGCAACTCTGTCACCTTTTTTCAGGGCTTGTCCCGTTACTTTCAAAAAAGCATCTAATGCTTTTTTCGAATCAGCTTTAGTGAGTTTTGATTCACCTGCGATTGCATCAATCAATTCGGCTTTGTTCATGATTTTAAAAATTAAGTTTAAAGATATAATTTATTGATAGAATAAAAAAATTTGTCGAAGATACATCTTATATCGGACATGTACAAATATTTTATCAAAAAAAGTGATTTTTTTTTAATTTTTTTTTGCAGCCAAGACGCAAGGCAACTTAAAAAGTCGATTAAAACCTGCCGAATTATATGCATGGAAGTACACTAAATATATGCCTGTCAGCGATTTACGGTGGGACTCGTCATAGCCATCCCAAGAGATAACACCCTCCGTTGCTGGCAACTGTTGGCGAAGCAATTGCCGCACTCTTCGACCCGATGAATCGAAAATAATCACATCAACCGTCAACGAGGAGGTTTCCAGCCGGTAACAAATATTCAGCACGTCATCCACTCCGTTGTTGTCGGGCGAAAACACCTCCGGTTGCAATACAACGCTGTTATGGGCGGATTCCGTTTCCACGTACTGGGAATTTTGCCTGCCCGGAGTGGCAAAACCTGCTGTTTGTGCGGCAGTGTGCCAATTGGAAGGTTCAAGACTGTTGCGATCGGGATGCAACCGCTCCAACGAAACACCTGCTGTTGTTTTCAAAAAATCAACATGATACATATTATGATAATGTATCTCATCCAACACTTGCAAGCTTTTGTCCAACAGCACAAGTCGTCCGGATTCTCTTGTCAGTTGCGGCATTCCCGCCATGCGGAGAAAACATTCTGCATTGTCCGCACGGTACTGTTGCATAACGGATTCTACATTTCGCGACACCACTATATATTGACCGGGCATCAGCAAAAACGGTTCTTCCGTAAGCGCTACGGGCGAGGATAAGTTGCCGTCCGCATTCCTCATGGATAATTGCAAGTCGCTCACTCTAACCGTCTTTTGCGAACGGTTGTAGAGTTCAATGAAGGTGTATCCGTCGGATGTCGCCTGAAACAATACTTCGTTGATAATAATATCCTGATTGTCTGCAAATTGAGGTGTTGAAAAACGAAAAAAAGCTGGTGGAAAAGCATAGCCTGCACAGTCCGTCATGTTGCCGGATGTGGAAAGTTCGTACCATTGTCCGTCCTGTAGCGGAGTATCAAGCGTCAGTTGCAAGCGGTCGAAGTGTTTGCCGGCAATCTGCACATTGATGACGCGGAGGTCGGGATCAATGGAAAAATCGGGGCTGAAATAGCCGAAAGGTTTGGACGCATACAGCTCAATTGTGTGGCTGTCCCGCACCGCTATTCGTTGCATACGGGGAGATGCGGCATCGGTGTTGATGGTGGCAACCGAATTGACGGCGCCGGGTGTTCCTCCCCGCCGGTCGGAAGACGCCTGCCAATTAAACGGCATGGTGCACGGTTGTTCCGTATCTATTTGTTCCAACGACCAGCCGCCGTCCTGTTTAAGTTCATCCGAATACCAATAAACATCAAAATCTATCCATGACATGGGCGTTCCGTCGATGTCACTCAGGAGCAAATATTGTCCCGCATTGGCAATAGCTGTTTGTGACCCGAGTATGGGAAGCGTAGTTCCGTAAGCCGCCATATTTGCTTCGGCATCGGGATGTACCAGCAAAAGATAACTGCCCGACGGGAAAAGATACGGCGGAAAAGTCTTTGTGGTGTTGCCGTACGTAAATGTCCAGCCTTCCATTTCGATATTTTTGCCGGAACGATTGTAAAGTTCAACATATTCATGTTCTGAAAGTTGCACGACGCCGGAGGGATTTGCCATCACTTCGTTGATGACAATATCGCGGGGCAGGGCAACGCACGGGATGGAAAAATACAGCATCGTGTCGCGCATCGCGTTGCGGGCGGTGTCGGCAAATCCGGAAACAGACAGGCGACAAGTGACGCCGCACGGAAAATTTTCGGGAAAGCGCAAGGTGAAGTTTTTCCGGCTTTCGTCGGCAATGGCTTCATCGGGCAGGATGTCGTCCGCCGTGAAATGCTCCCGCCATATCCGTGTGGTGGTCACAGGTTCGGAAAATGCAATCTGCAATTCTCCGTTTACCGTACTGACGGCGACGACCTCGGGCGCATCCCGGTCTGCGTACGGTTGTCCGTCCACACGGAAATCGTCAAAATAGAAACGGTTGCGGTTGGTGGCGGTGTACACGCACACCAACCCGAAATAAGCGGATTCTCGAATATGGTGGTCGGACGCCGCGCCTTCGGTGACAAAATCCGGTTCGCTTGACAATTGTGTCATCAACGCCCATTCTCCCTGTGCGTCGCGTGTTACCTTTATCCGTACCTGAACGGAAGAAGCGTCCAGCAGTTTGTTTCTCCCCGCAATCAACTGTGTTTCCGTCGTGCCTTCCTGCCTGAACAGGCAAACGTTGTCGGCAGTATGCCCTACACGTACGAAATAGCCGTCCAGTGCGCCCGTCATATCGATCTGATTTGCCATCAGATACACTTTCGTGTAATTACCGGAGGTGGGATTGAATGTCAACCGCACGACAAATTCCCACGACGCATCCGTCGCTACGTCGGACGCCGTGGACAGATATGCGATGCCTGCCGCATTGTCGTTGAGTTGCAGCCAGCCCGCATCCGTCGTGAATTTGCCGGTATTGCCCTGCCACCGTGTTAACACGCCGTCCGAAAAATCTTCGTTCCACTGGGCAAACAACGACAACGGACAGCAGAGCAGTACATAAACAAGAGTGCGCATTCCGAACCGCTTACTTCACCAATGCGACCGGCGCAATAGTGACGGGTCCCAAAAGTCCGGAGGGTGCAGGCGACCATTCTGCTGCGGAAAACAGTCCATTGCTGCCTGTATTTTCTCTCCGCCGTGCTGGAAAATTCACATTGTAAAAAATCTTCCACGTCACGTTCTGTTTGTCCAGCGAAGCAATACGGTTTTCCATCAGGTTCGACACTTTTACCGTAAGTTTGTCATTCCCTTTCAGGATGTTTTTATCAATTGTTATCCGGTAAGGGGCAGCCAGCAAGGTTTCCACATACTGGTCGTTGATATATACGGAGGCGCTTTCGGCTATTTTTCCAAAATCTATTTGCCATCCGTCTGCTGTGGTTTCCATTGCGGGGAGTGTTACGGTATATTCCGCCGTTCCCGAAAAAGCGTTCAACTCCTCGTCTCCCGTTTCCGTCCACGAAACGAGCGTTGCAAGCGTACGGGGTTGCGGCAGCGAGGGACCGCCTTTTACAAAGGCCAGTTGCCATTCGCCAACAAGCGGTTGCGGTTCGGAGACAGTCGCATAGTAAGCATACGCATCGCCTTGGTAAACGCCGCGGTAAGTTTCGAGAATGCAGGTTTCGCCCGCAGACAGTTGCAGATACACTTCCTTCCCGCTTTGTCCGTCCTGCAAGCGTGCATAACCGCTTGCTCCGGTCATCGGGTTGTAGATGGCAACGGTGGAAGCCTGTGTGTTGAGCGGTATCCATCCTGCTACAGCCTCTTCGGAGGTATTTTTCACAAAATAGTACAAATTGCCGTCGTCTTTCAAGCGACGGATGCACTGCAATCCTTTATCATACATCGGTTCGCGTTTTGCGGCGGTGCCGTTCAGCAACGCGTCAAGGTCGTCGGCTACCAATACCGTTCCCTTGCCATAAGCGGCTTTCCTGATGCCGTTTGTTTCCGTGAAATCCAACGAGGCTACCTGTTCGTTGAATTTTTTACGGTCGGCTTCAAGTCGGGCGTATCCGGCTACATCTTGGGGCAGGTGTTTGTGGAAAAGCACGGTAGCGCCTTTTTTCGCCAACCCAAGAATGTGTTCGAAGGTTTCTGCAGGCATGTAGGTACATTCCGGCACCAGCAATGTCCGGTATTCCACGCCGCCTGTGCGTATATTGCCGTTTCCGGCGGTCAATTCCGCAATCTGCCTGTCGGAAACAGCGTCCCACGACCAACCTTTGCCGGTGATGTAATGTGCGCTTTCCCCCAGCGATGTTTGACCGAACTGTGTGCCCGAATGTAATCCTGCGGGACGCAGCAAACTGCCTCTTCCGGCAGCCTTGCTCCACAAGTCGGATATGGTGAAATACACAAGAATGTCATTGTTGGGCTTGCCCGCTTGCAATGCGGACTGGCAGCGTGCGACATACTGATTGAACGACCCGAAGTCGTCCCAGAAACTGTTTTCCGGTTGGAAATGCACCGCCGCATAGAACAACCATCCGGGCCACGGCGCATCGGACGGAGAAAAACAGGTGCCGTGGTAGAAAACATGGTTCACGCCGCCCAGCAGATGTTTGTCCACTGCTTCTTTCACGCCGCCCAGCGTGTTGGTGAAATGTTCGCCCAGCCATGTGGCTGCTTCGCAGGAAGTCAGCTTCTTACCTGTTACATGCGCTGCTGAAGGAGCGCTTTTGATGTCTACAATATCGTATCCTTCTATTTCAGGGACGTCGCTTTGGGCGTACAGGTCAAGCACGTTTGCCGGCGATCCGTGAGCCTGATTCCTGATACCTTTGCCTTGCCGCGCTGCCCACTGTTGCCAGTTTGCCGTGTATTCTTCCAGCAAAAGGTCGTTGATGGTGCGGCGGTAGTCGTAAAGCACCCGTGCGTTTATCTCTGCGGAATCCCGACTCAGCAACGCAGGCAGATATCCCAGCAAGTCGTAGCCTCTACGTTTTTTAAATTCTTCGGGAAAATCGGGCGTCCATCCCGATTCGCCTGCGGCGTCGTCCACTTCGTAGGAATCACTGAAATAATAACGCAGGTGGTGCAAATCATATCCCTTAAACGCTTCGTCGAACTTTGCCAGATATTGTCGTATTGCCGTTTCCGAAAAATGGTCGATGACGTCGCCTTCGCCACCCGGACCCGCGCGTTCCACCATTTTGCCGTGATAGCCCTGAAATAAGGCGCAAATCAGCCATTCCCCGTCGGGAGCAGTCCATTCCAACTTGCCGTCAACGACTTTTTCGGTGAGGTCAATCACTTGACGGGCGCCCACTTTATTGGCTGTGACAACAATCAACGGCAACTGTTTGGGAAAACGTACCTGATCGAAAGCGTATTCCTGCAAACTGTCGTTAGCCGCCACCGGTTCTTTCAGTCGCGCTATATCCGTCCGTTTGCCGATGGCGCGGAGCAACGGCGACTGCGTGTACACAACAGGGTCGGTAAGCGTTTCCCCGCCGTGCAGCGTCCACACCCGTGACATTACGTTTTTGCAGGCAATTTCCTGAGGCACCCACGGACCGCCGAAGGGCCATCCCGATGCGTTCGCCAAATCCACACCCATGCCAATGCGTTCTGCTTCGTGTAAAGCAAACACAAATTTCTCCATCCACTGGGGGGAAAGAAAATTCATAAAACGGTCTTCGTATCCACGCACACCGTATATAGTGGTGATTTCCACGCCGCCAAGCCCCGCTTTTTCATAGGCCTCAAGCAACTCCGTGATGTCGGCGTTACGCCATGCGCTACCGGGAATCCACCAGCGCGTCCACGGTTTGACTTCTTGAGTGATTTCCGGCAGTTGCACCGCTCCGGTTTCTTCCGGCGCCGGTGTGCCACATGCGTATAATGCCGTCGTAGCGGCAACAATGATGAGTAATTGCTGAATGTTTCGTATCATAAAATTGATTTTTGTATTGGTTTTTGTATTGGTTTTTGATGTGGCAAATATAACATACATTTTCCGAAAATACAAAAAATAAGATTAATTATTAAAAATTAGTGATTTGAAATATTTTTGTACTTTTGCACCGGAATATTTTTTACAATATTAAAAATAAGCGTATCTATGGAAAAAATATCTGTTTATTCCTTATTTGTTTTTCGGGTTTCTGCAGGGATGATTTCATGCAACAAGGATGGTGACAGTCGGTTATCCGGCAAACCCGTCAATTTCAGTTACGAAGATAACGAGTTGTCCGGACTGTCGATCGGTCAGACAGATCTGAAAATCGCGGACGGAAGCGACTGCACTGGATTCAAAAGGGAAGAAAACAGGAAGATCACGGTTGAAAGCGGCGGAGAACCTGCGGTTGATATTTTTTACGTGCGGGAAATCGAATCGGACGCCGATAACTTTCCCGTAAAAATCACGGATGCAGGCATATATCAATACGACAACGCGCTCGATCCGGATGTTTGCATAAAAAACCGTACAAAAAGTGAATGAACTCTAATTGAATGAATAAAACAACAAGATCATGTATTTACTTGGATATGACATAGGCAGTTCGTCGGTAAAGTCCTGTTTGACGGACGTTGCGACGGGTCGGACAGTGGCTTCCGCTTTTTCTCCGAAGCAGGAGATGCTCATCAAGGCGGAACAGACCGGATGGGCGGAACAATCGCCGGAAGACTGGTGGCTCAACCTGAAGGCGGCTACGGCTGCGGTGTTGCACCTGTCGGGTGTATCCGCGAAAGATATTCGCGCTATCGGCATTTCCTACCAGATGCATGGATTGGTGTGCGTGGACAAAGATTTACAGGTGTTGCGTCCCGCCGTGATATGGTGCGACAGTCGCGCCGTCGCTTACGGCGAAAAGGGATTTGCCGCCATCGGACAGGAACGTTGCCTGCAACGCCTGCTCAATTCACCCGGCAATTTCACTGCGGCAAAATTGGCGTGGGTGAAGGAAAACGAACCGGAGATATATGCCCGAATCCATAAAATCATGTTGCCGGGCGATTACATTGCCGCCCGCCTCACGGGCGATGTCCGCATCACTGCTTCGGGGCTGTCCGAAGGCATTTTTTGGGATTTTGCCGCCAACGCCCTGTCGGACGACGTGTTGCGCTATTTCGGATTTGACGCGGGCATTATTCCCGACGTTGTGCCTGTCTTTGCCCCTCAAGGCGAGGTGGCGGCGCATGTTGCGGCGGAACTCGGACTGGCTGCGGGCACACCCGTGTGTTACCGTGCAGGCGACCAGCCCAACAACGCTTTTTCGCTGAACGTACTGCACCCCGGTGAAATTGCGGCGACGGCAGGAACATCTGGCGTAGTGTACGGGGTGAACGAACAAATCCGTTACGACGCACAATCGCGCGTCAATACTTTTGTGCACGTGAATCACACGCTGCAGGCTCCGCGGACAGGAGTGTTGCTGTGCATCAACGGCACGGGCATCCTCAACTCGTGGATGCGGCGACATGTCGCCGCCGTAGACGTCGGATATGATCGGATGAACGAGTTGGCGGCGGAAGTTCCCGTCGGCGCGGAAGGATTGACCGTCCTGCCTTTCGGCAACGGAGCCGAGCGCATGTTGGGCAATAGAGAAACAGGTTGTGTCTTCGACGGGTTGAACTTTAACATCCACACGGAAAACCATCTGTTACGTGCCGCTCAGGAAGGGATTGTTTTTGCCTTTCGCTACGGTATGGACATTATGCGAAGCATCGGCATCCGTCCGGCTACCATCAGGGCGGGCAACGCCAACATGTTCCTCAGCCCGCTGTTCCGCACCGCGCTGGCAACCGTCACGGACGCCGTCATCGAACTGTTTGATACCGACGGAGCAGCAGGCGCCGCCAAAGGAGCGGGCGTGGGCGCAGGTATCTATAAGACGCCCGAAGAAGCCCTTGCCTCGCTCAAACGAATAACCGTCATCGAACCCGACATAACATCAAAAGAACGTTACGAAAAGGCTTACGACAGGTGGAAAAGCCTGCTCGACGTAAAAATCAACACTGTTGAATATACTCGAAAAGAACAGTGATTTGAATGACGAAATTTTCGCCGTTCAAATCATTCTAAAAAGATGGAATTTTCCATCTTTTTATATTTAAACATCCATAAAAACATCCATAAAAATACCCGATCTTGTCCTAATTTTGCAAAAAAATGTTGTTTTATGATTAGTTTTGAACATATCAATAAGCCAAACATCAAATATACGTTGCTGTACCACTATATTCGTTTTGTGCACAATTATATTTATTACCAGCGTTATTACGTGCTGCACCGGAAGCGTATTCCTCGCAATGCACCGGTAATAGCCATCAGCAATCACCAGAACGGGCTTACCGATGCGTTGGGCATCCTGTTTGCATTTACCAAAGACGGGCGTTATCCGATATTCATTGCCCGCGCGGATATTTTCAAACACAAAATAGCTGCGATATTGTTGCGCTGGCTGAGAATCATGCCCGCATTCCGTTCGGTAGATGTGGGAAAAGCGGGTTTGGACGGAAATGACGCCATATTCAACAAATCAGCCGAGATACTTACCGAAAACGGCGTGATTTGCCTGTTTCCCGAAGCGGGTCATGAGGACTGCCATCATCTGGGAACTTTCAAAAAAGGGTTTGCCCGCATTGCGTTCAACGCCGAAGAAATGTTGCACTTTGCAAAGCCTGTTTATATTTTGCCCATGTCCAACCACTATTCCGATTATTTCGGCGTACAGAACAAACTGATCATCACCGTAGGCGATCCCTTTACATTTGAGGATTTGTACGACATCTACAAAACGCACCCGCAACGTGCGCAAAAATTACTGACCGACCGTGCCCGGGAGAAAGTAAAAGCGTTGATGCTGGACATTGAGAACAAGAAACTCTATGAGGAATATGATACCCTTCGCACCATGTACGATAAACAATATGCACGGAAGATCGGACAATCGACGAGGTGGTTTCCAAACGTGTTTGAGGCCGACAAGAAAATCATCGCTGCCATTGACAGCCTGCGCAAACAGGATCCCGACAAATTTCAGGCGCTGATGACTCAAGCAAAGGAATACAGCCATTTGTTGGACAAGTTGCATCTGCGCGACTGGATTTTCCGACAGAAGTTCTCATTCGGTACTTTCCTGCTGCGTTGCTTGTGGGCCATCTTGTTGATACCGTTCATCGTCTATGGATTCATCAACAATGTCATACCGTTTAATACCAGCACACTGGTAACTCGCCGCATCAAAGACCAGATGCTCCATTCTTCGTTTCATTTCGTCATCGGGGTGTTGTTTGCTTTCCCGATATGGTACCTGTTCCTGTTTTTCACAGTGTGGTTTTTCACCGGCGTATGGTATATAGCGGCGGGTTATCTGGTATCGCTTCCGTTGAGCTTGATCATTTACATCCACAGCAAAATCATCGTGAAAAAGCAGTTTTACCGTTTCAACCGTTTTCGCCTGTGGTTCAGAGGTAACCGTTTTTATCGGCGTGCCGTCGAACTGAGGCAGGAAATCATCCGTACAATGGATGATTTCGTGGAATGACGAATCGTAGGCTTTATTTTCCGAAAAAAATAGATGTCCGTCTGTGGGGAACATGAATATTTCATGTAAATTTGCCCTTTCAAAAATTTTTGCAGACAACATGCTCACATCCATTCCCAATATTCGCCATACCGACAGCAGAAATTTTTTCCTGCTGGCGGGTCCGTGTGTGGTCGAAAGCGAAGCAATTTGTTTCGACATTGCGCAGGAAATCAAGAACATTACCGACCGTTTGCAGATTCCGTTTGTATTTAAAGGGTCGTTCAAAAAAGCCAACCGTTCCCGCATGGATTCCTTCACCGGCATAGGCGACAGGGAAGCCTTGCAGGTACTTGCGGACATACGTCGGCAGTTGCAGATACCGGTCATCACCGACGTCCACAATGAAGCAGACGCCGACATGGCTGCGGCGTATGTGGACATCCTGCAAATACCTGCTTTTTTGAGCCGCCAGACGGATTTGCTGGTGGCGGCAGCCCGCACCGGCAAGGCGGTCAATATCAAGAAAGGACAGTTTATGGCGCCCGAAGCCATGAAGTTTGCTGCCGACAAGGTGGTGCAGGCAGGCAATAATCGCGTGATGTTGACCGATCGCGGCACAATGTTCGGATATTACGACCTGATTGTGGACTATCGCGGCATCAAACGGATGCAGGAAACAGGACATCCCGTGGTGCTGGACATCACCCACTCCCTGCAACAACCCAACACTACGGCAGGCGTCACAGGCGGACTTCCTGCCCTGATTGAAACCATCGCACGGGCAGGTATAGCTGTAGGGGTGGACGGTATTTTTTTGGAAACGCACCCCAACCCCGCAGAAGCCAAATCGGACGGCGCCAATATGTTGCCGCTGCATCAACTGGAAAACCTCCTTTCCGTGCTGGTCAAAATACGCAAAGCGGCGCAATAATCCCCAACACATGATGCTGATAGCCGACAGCGGTTCCACCAAAACCTCATGGTGTCTCACACATGATGACGGAAGTTGTGACACATGTGTCACATCCGGTATCAATCCGTTCCATATCGGGCAAAACGAAATCGTACGCTTGTTGAATGCGGAATTTTCCATCAACAAAACGGACGTCACCAAGATATGCTTTTATGGAGCTGGCTGTGCTTCGGAACAGCAGCAACAAATTTTGAAAAAATCCCTTGCGGCATATTTCGGCAATGTTGTTTCCCAAGTTTACAGCGACCTGCTGGCGGCGGCTCACGCCCTTTGCGGGTGGTCGCAGGGCATTGCCTGTATACTCGGTACCGGTTCCAATTCATGCGTATATGACGGGCAGGCGATAATGCGACATGTATCTCCGCTCGGTTTCATTCTCGGCGATGAAGGTAGCGGGGCAGATTTGGGGAAACGGCTGCTGAACGGCATTTTCAAGCAGCAATTCGCCACCTCTGTGCATGATGCGTTCTTTGCCGCACACCCTCAGAGCGTCACGGAAATGTTAGAACATGTTTACCGGAAGCCTTTCCCCAGCCGTTATCTGGCACAATATGTCCCGTTCATTGCCGCTCACATCGGTTTCCCCGACATGGCGGAACTCGTACGGGACAGTTTCCTCGATTTTTTCGGGAAAAACGTGATGCTGTATCCCGAAGCGAAACATCTGCCGGTGCATTTTACCGGAGGCGTCGCTTTTATTTTCGGAGAGCAACTGCGCAAAGCGGCGAACAGCCTCGGATTAACCGTGGGAAACATCATCCGCGACCCAATGCCCGCGCTTATCGAATACCACCGCAACGCTGCGGATTTATAAAGATACAATGTGCCGCTTTCTACAAGCAAAAGCGTTGGACACACACACATTTTAGATAATAAAATCGGGCAGGTGGGGAGTAATCCTCTCCATCCTGCCCGATATGGGTTTAGGTTATACCTGACGGTTATTCGGCAAGTTCGAGGCGAATGTAGTCATACACCATCCCGTTGTTCACCGGGCCTTCCGGTACGGTGAGGGTTAGCGTGTTGTCGCCCGCTTGCATCAATGCAGCGTCAAATTCCACTTCCCTTTCGTACCAGATGCCTTGCAGTCCGTGCCGTGGAATTACTCCGTCGCCGGGCAGCCGGTCAAGTTGTCCGGCAGGTTTCCCGTTCACGGCAATGTCCACGTTTCTTGTTCCTGTCCCGCAGATGGCAAACCTCAGGATGGCTTTTCCTGCGGGAGCGGACGACAAGTTGAACACTACATTATATGGCGTGGCATTCCCTGTTGCGCGTACACCGGAAAAAGGAACGGATTTGGCTTCGGGATCGGTGTTGTGCGGCACATGCAGGAAGAACCAGTCTTTGCTGAAATCGCTTTTACCGATGGTGTAGGTAATATCTTCGGGGAACAGCGTGGCATATTTCAGCGATATTTCAGGGTCTTTAAACTCTTCTGCCTTGAAAAATTCGGATGCGTTGCGGTTGGGGATGCCGATGTCCCACAACTGTTTGCCTTTACGGACGGGTTTCCATGAGATAGCGCCCAAGTCAAGCGGCTTGCCTGTTTCCACCACAACGTTTGCCTGCGTGTATTCGCCAAGGATGCCGTCGGCAATAGCGTGCAGCGTATATGTTCCGGCGCGTACATCGGGGATTTCAAAAGTTCCGTCGCCATTGGCTTTCACCCAGAATTGGTAATTTTTGGCGTCGCGTTGCCAGTCGGTGATGATTTCCGGAGCGCCTTCCGGACGCGGCGATACGTATGCCGGTGCGGTGACGCCCACCGTCAATTTGGAGAATGTTGCCGGCGCTGCTGCATCGTCCACAACAATTTTACCTTTCACGATGGAACGGTCTTTGTCTTTCGGATAGTCTATGCCTTCCACCCAGTCGTAAGACCAGCGGGTAGCCTCCGTAGCGGCTCGGACTTTGGCGTCGTCATAGATTGCTTGCGGCGTTTCTCCGGAGTTCACGTAGATGAGAAACGGCCCCACTACCTTTTGCCAGTGTTCGCCTGCCGCTACGTTTACTTCAGCGCCTCCGTAATGACTGCTTCGCCAGTAATTCAGCACGCAGGGAGCGGCAACGGGGTTGGTGTCGCGATGCCCCAGAAATTCCACTTTAGTGGGTCCTCCGCTCATATATTCCATCGAAGGGTTGATGAAAAACAGCCCTATCTTTTCGGTAGTGCTTGACCATCCGAAAGCAGGATTTTCCGATTGTACCACCGTATAGACGTATTTGTCGCCTTCGCGCAAATCTTTCGGGAAAGACTGGTTGCGCGTTGCGTCCACGCTCAGCCAGTCGAAGAAGTCGGCAAGTTTGGCGCAGAAGCGCGCTTCGCCAAGTTGCGTGAGCGGATAATCTGCCGGATGTTCGAAATAGCAGTAGGTGTAAACGCCTGCCAGCCCCTGTTCCAACGTGTATCTGATCTCAATGTCGGAAGCGAACTGTCCGTCCTGCCTCGCACCGGGACCCGTCCCCATGAGCCGTCCTTTTGAAATGCCCTTCACGGATACTTCCGCCCTTTTGCCGCCGTTTTTGGCAGGATCAATAGTGACGGAAGCGATAGCGGGCGCGGTGCCTCGAGGCCCCATCGCGTCATGCGACCAAAAGCCGTACTGATGGTCAGTCATGCCGCGGTTCAAGCCGTTGGGATTGGCGCCCGGAGGATCCTTCTCCAAGTCCGGTTCTCCCTCCGCAGTGAGGAATGTGGCAAGCATCTCCTTGCCTTGATAACGCAACGAAACAAGATCGCCGGATGCTTTGGCAACCTTCGCGGTCACAATTCCGTTGTCGAGCACATAGAGATCGCTGTTCTCCGTCAGCGTCACCTTCGGAGCCGACGAACAGCCCGTAAACGCCGTGAGGCACAACACCGCCAGCGTGAAAAGAAAGAATTTGGTTTTCATTCGGTTAAATTTTTAAGTTTGGATATGTGGATTAAATGAATTGCAAAAATATTAAAAAAATAAATATCCGACATCTTTTCTGATTTTTTTGCTAAATCTTTTTTTGAGGTACTATAAACCAGCCGTAAACTAAAGCATACGGTTAATAAAGTGTCGTCCCTGCGGGACTTAGTCGATGATGTGATTGCTCGTCCGTAAGCTAAAGCATACGGTTAATAAAGTGTCGTCCCTGCGGGACTTTG
>JAISWR010000092.1 GCA_031270985.1 Bacteroidales bacterium
GTATCCGATGAAAGCATGGACAAGCACCGCTACCGCACAGGAAAATTATGACGGTTTCTATAATTTGATAGGCGCCTATGCCTGCGGGCTGGACGGCGGATTCGGAAACGCTGCTACGCATAGAAACAACAAATTTAAATTAATAAAACAATGAAAAAAAGTAAAAACAAAATTGATTATCCTTATTCGTTCATCTTCCCTCCTCTTCAGGTTTTACGGAATAACGGCGCTCACGATTTCGTTCCACGGTTCTTTTTCGCCGCGTGTGTTTTTCCGGCAGAGGCAGAAATAGACGGTTTTGCGCGTTCGTGTCCTTCAAAAATTTTTTTTCAACTTTCAACTTTTTTTTTCATCTCTTTCAGGGTGATCGGTCTCATGCGGTGTCTTCCGGTAAAGCGATTAGTCAAAATGGATATAGACACGTTGATAGCAAAGTATCTGAGCGCATCATGCACATCTGAGGAAACGGTGAAACTGGAGCGTTGGCGGGCGCTGTTGCCCGCCAACGAAGATTTGTTCCGCCGGTCGGAGGAAGCGTGGCATCTGGTAAAAGCGGATTCGTCCCGGGTTTTGTGCGATAAGGAAAAAACGTGGCGCAGCATCTCGGAACGTATTTCTGCACGCTACACCGTTTCCGTCATGATGCGTGCGGTCGGCATAGCGGCGTCTATCGCGCTGGTGGCAGGCTTTGTGCTGGCGTGGTTGCTTCGCGGCAACGATTCGGCAGACAGGCAGGCACGGCAACTCACGTTCACCGTTCCGCGAGGCGTATGTTCGCAACTCACGCTCCCCGACGGCACGCAAGTGTGGATCAATTCGGCTTCGGCGATCAGCTATCCCGATATTTTCAGCAAGGAAAACCGCACCGTAGAACTTGTCGGCGAGGCGTTTTTTGAAGTAATGCCGGATGCGGATCGCCCCTTCACGGTGCGTAGCGGCAACCTGCAAGCAGAGGTGCTGGGGACATCGTTCGATTTCAGGCACTACCCAGAAGATACCTATTCTGTCCTCGCTGTGGAAACGGGCAAAGTGAGGCTGTTCGCTCCGTTACCGTCCGGCACGGCAATGTCTGCGGTGGAAATATCTGCGGGCAATTACCTTCTGCTGGACAACAGCACCGCTCATGCGGAGATGCACAAGTTGCACGCCAATCGCTTTTCGTCGTGGCGCGACAACAAAATCATTTTCCGCGACGAATCTTTCGGCAACGTGCTCAACGAACTGTCACGCAAATACAACGTTGATTTTGAAATCCGCGACAGCGAAATCCGCGATTACGTATATACCGCCACTTTCGACAACATGATGCTGGAAGACGTGATGAAACTGCTGAAACTGTCGGCGCCCATTGACTATACCATCACCAATTTAACGTCCAACAAATTAAACGCCTATGGAAAAAGAAAAATCATGATTTACCGCAAATAACAAAAGGAGGCGACTGCCATCGCCTCCGCAGAGAATCATTTACGGCAGAAAATGCCGCAAACAATGTCGAATTAAAAAAACAGTCAAATTTATGAATATTATTTTGAATTTTAATGGAAAAAACGTAAAAAAATCCTTATCTATTATGAGAATATCATTATTTCTGATGTTCGCGCTGTGCATGCAGCTCATGGCAGCGCCCTCCTATTCGCAAACGGCACAGCTGACGCTTCACATGAACAATGCGAAGATAAAGGATGTGTTGGTGCAGATAGAAGAACAGTCCGAGTTCTATTTCCTGTACAACGGGAAATTGGTGGACGTAAACAGGACAGTGAGCATTAATGTTGACGGTAAAAACATCAACGAGGTGCTGAACAGTGTGTTTTCCGGCACTGAGGTGGCGATAAAAGTGGTTGATCGCCAGATTGTGCTGCTGCCCGTGGCCATGCAAAACAGTTTTCAGACGGAAGCCGTCAGAGATGGTATTGCCGTTTCCGGCGTTGTTACCGATGCTACCGGCGACCCGCTACCGGGCGTGAATGTGAGCATCAAAGGGACACTCACAGGGGTAGTGAGCAACGCCAATGGCCGTTATACCATCAACGTGCCGAATCGTGACGCCGTACTGTCGTTTTCGTTTGTGGGCTATGCCACGCAGGAAATCCCCGCAGGCGACCGTACCAGCATTGATGTTACACTGATTGAGGAAGCCAGCGAAATCGAAGAAGTGGTGGTAGTGGGTTACGGCACGGTGCGCAGAAAAGACCTCACCGGCTCCGTTACCTCAGTAAAAGGCACAGAACTGGGGAGAATACCCGTCACCAACGCCGCACAGGCAATTACAGGCAAAATGGCAGGCGTACAGGTGAGCGCAGCCGAAGGCTCTCCGGATGCAGAAATCAAAATCCGCATCCGTGGAGGCGGTTCCATCACGCAGGACAATTCTCCGCTCTATATCGTGGACGGCTTTCCGGTCGGCAATTTCAGCGATATTTCCATCGCCGATATCGAAACCATTGACGTGTTGAAAGATGCATCTTCATCGGCGATTTACGGAGCGCGCGGCGCCAACGGCGTTGTGCTGATTACCACCAAACGCGGGAAGGAAGGACGCATCAACGTGAACTTCAACATGTATTACGGGACAAAAAAAATTGCGAAAACGCTCAACGTCCTCAATCCTTACGAATATGTGCTGTGGCAGTACGAACTGGGCAACAGCACCGGAACCACAGCCGACAATGTAAAGCGTTTTTACGGATACTATGACGATTACGAACTTTACAAAAACCAGAAAGGCGTTAATTGGCAGAAAGAGGTGTTTGGCAGGACGGCAATCACGCAGAATTACAACCTGAACGTCAACGGAGGCACGGCGAAAGGAAAGTTCAGCCTCGGATTGACGCACAGCGATGAGGAAGGCGTGATGATCAATTCGGGGATAACACGCAACAATGTAAATTTGAATCTCAGTTCCGAATTCAACGACCGGTGGAGTGTCGATTTTGTCACACGGTTTGCCAACTATGCGGTGGACGGCGGAGGCACCTCCGGATCCAGCCGTTTCCTGGTCAATGCCATACAATATCCTACCACAGATGGACTCTCCGCCGTATTGGAGGACACGCCAAGCGGGCCGGATATAGAATCGTACAACCTGCTCATCAATCCGGTGGACGTGGCAAACGACACTTATCGCAAACTGGTGCGCAATTCTATCGCCTTCAACGGAGCGGTAAACTTCAAATTTTGGGAAAACCTCACATTTCGCAGCGAATGGGGCGCCGATCTGATTTTCCAGAATACAGACCTCTTTTACGGGTCAAACACGTCATACTCCAAACAGTACGGCGGTTATCCCATTGCAGGAGTGAACGAAAACAGAAGCAGTCGCTATCGCGCTGTAAACACGCTGACCTACAATAAACGCGGATTTGTGGAAGATCACGATCTCAACGTGATGGTAGGACAGGAAATAATTTCTTACACCACACAAAATACGAATGCCGAATCGCGTTATTTCCCCATGGGCGTCAACCATGAACAGGCATTGGCAATGATGATTCAGGGGAAACCCGAACCTACTACCTCCAACATCGCTCCTGACGACAACATGGCATCATGGTTTGGCCGTATCAATTATTCATTGCTGGATCGATACCTTGCCACAGTGACACTCCGCGCGGACGGTTCGAGCAAATTCAGAAAAGGCAACCAGTGGGGATATTTTCCGTCAGCGGCGCTGGCTTGGCGCATAAGCGAGGAAAATTTCCTGAAAAACATCAACTGGCTAAGCAACCTTAAAGTGAGAGCCAGTTACGGACAGGCAGGCAACAACCGCATTGCGGACAATATGTGGAAAATGCTGTATGAAACTTCGCTGGACGGTTCGAATATTTCCTCCAGCAACAGCGGTACGGAGGAAATCCTGAACCAGTTGCGTCCCGGATCGGTACTTTCCAATCCCGACCTGAAATGGGAAACCACCATCACGCGAAACGTGGGTTTTGATTTGGGATTCTTCAACTCTCGCCTTACCGCCATGATTGATTTCTACCTGAATACAACACGGGATTTGCTGATTCAAGCGTCCATCCCTTCGTCCACCGGATATTCCACTCAGATGCAAAATATCGGAACCACTTCCAACCGAGGCTTGGAACTTACGCTGGACGGGATACCGGTGCAAACCAAGGATTTTTACCTGTCGGTAAATTTCAACATATCGTTCAACCGCAACAAGATCGAAAAACTCGGCGAGAACAAAAGTCTGTTGTACAGATCCGACTGGTACGGCACACAAGGCCCTTCGGGCGATTATATCATCCGTGAAGGGGATCCGGTAGGACAAATGTACGGATATGTGACGGACGGCATGTATTCGTTTGACGACTTTTCGTACAATGGAACAACCGGTCAATATACCATCAACAGCGATGTGCCCAGCAGCAACTCATTAATCGGAGGAGGGCGCTGGTTCGGACCCGGTACGTTGAAACTCAAAAACCTCAACCCGGATGAAGACAATATCATCTCGGAAGACAAAGACCGTACGGTAATCGGCAACGCCAATCCCAAACATTCCGGAGGTTTCACACTTACTGCCGCTTACAAGGGATTTGATTTTTCCGCATCGTTCAACTGGGTGTACGGCAACAGCGTATATAATGCCAACAAACTCGGTTTTACCTCGTATCCGGGCACGCGCACTTTCCAGAATCTTTACGGGATGATGAGTAGCGAGCACCGTTTTGTCACTTTTGATAAAACAGGCGAATACACCGGCACACCCGGCGAATTTGTGTCCGACCCGGACGTCCTGCAACGGATGAACCGCAATGCAACCATCTGGAGTCCCATGTTTGCCAACGTGATTTTACATTCATGGGCCATTGAGGATGGTTCATTCCTTCGCCTGAACAACCTGACGCTCGGATACACGTTGCCGCAGCAAGTCATGTCGAAGTTGAAAATGCAGCAAATCCGCATTTATGTATCGGGCTACAACCTGTATATGTGGACAAAGTACACCGGTTACGACCCCGAAGTGGACGTAATGCGGGCAACGCCCATGACGCCCGGTGTGGATTATTCGGCATATCCGCGCAGCCGCAGTATTGTCGCAGGAATCAATGTGAGTTTTTAATTGAATGATAACTATTTTAAATATTGAAAAAATGAAATCAACAAAATCAATATATCTGAATACATGTTTCAGATTGTTTTGCGGCATTTCCACAGTGTTTGCATTAAGCGGATGCGGAGATTTTCTGGAAACCGAATCGAAGTCCACGTTTACCTCAGATGTGGTATTTTCCTCAACCACTTACGTCAATTACGCCATCACGGGGATTTATACCGCCATTCCGCAAAATGACGTGTACATGAATTTTTATTTCCCTTTCAATACGGATATCGAATATCAGAATTTCAGCACCGGCAACACCTCGGACAACGAACGCCGCAGTATCGGCAATTATCTGATAAATGCCGGCAATCAGGCTTTAGCCGGAGGCGGAAGACCCTGGGGCAATTATTACAAGGGGATTGAACGCGCCAATCTGTGCATTAAGGAAATTCGCAACAGTTCCCTGCTCACGGAAGGTACCACATCCGTGCAGGCGCTGATGAAAGCCTATCTGGGCGAAGCGCTGACACTCCGCGCTTACCTGTACACGCTACTGGTGATTAATTGGGGCGATATTCCTTTCAAAACAGATCCTACCCAACCGGACGGCTCCAATTTCTCCAATCCGAAAACTGACCGTGACGATATTTACGACTACCTGATTACTGATTTGCAGGAAGCCATAGAACTGTTGCCGTGGTTGAAAGACAGCGAAACCGGTACGCCCGAACGGGTAAGCAAGGGTTTTGCCAAAGGTTTGCTGGCACGCATCTGTCTCTATCGAGGCGGTTATTCGTTCCGTACATCCATGAAGATGGAACGGGGAAGCAACTGGCAGTATTATTACGGCATAGCGGCACAACAATGCCGCGAAATCATTGACAACGGTACGCACCGGTTGAACCCTTCGTATGCCAACATCTGGAAAACCTTGTGTAAACTGGATTTTGACCGCACCTACAATGAAAACCTCATGGAAATAGGTTTTACGATGAGTTACAGCGGCGACAACGGCTACATAGCAGGATGGAAATATGTCACCAGCGATAAGTACGGCTACCAGACACAGTCGGGGATTATGACCACGCCGGCTTATCTGTATTCTTTCCATCCGAAAGACAGTCGCCGTTTGGTTTCCGTCGGTGTTGCCTCATACGACGCTACGCCGAAGCAAGTGATTATCCAAAATCCCGCCTCGCTCACTATCGGCAAGTGGAACCGCAAATGGATGACCGATGCTTATCTCACGCTGATGAAAAGCGCTTCGGGTAAAATCCTCACAGGTGTTAACTGGGTGCCGATGCGCATGGCAGACGTGTATCTGATGCTTGCCGAAGCAGATAATGCATTGGGGCAAAGCATGGATGAAGCGCGCGTAGCACTGAAAACAGTCAGGGCAAGAGCCTTTGCCGATGCCGACGACCTCACCAAAGCCGCCATGGTGGATGCCTATGTGGACGGGCTGGCAGCCGGCGATGACTTTTTCAACGCTGTTGTGAACGAGCGCGCATGGGAATTTGGTGGAGAAGCCATCCGGAAATACGATCTCATCCGCTGGAATCTGCTGCTGGACAAAATCATGGAAATGAGGCAAAACAATCTCTCCATCGTGAACCGAACGTACCCTTATGATTATATCCCCAACTATCTTTTTTACCGGTATGACGACAACGACCCCGAAGAAATTGATTACGCCACGCTGAATCTGGACACGGACAAAGGCGATTCGGATATATCCGGATTTAACCGCGTGCCGTGGTATCCGATGAAAGCATGGACAAGCACCGCTACCGCACAGGAAAATTATGACGGT
>JAISWR010000125.1 GCA_031270985.1 Bacteroidales bacterium
TCTTTCTCAAGGAAGGCAACAAAATCAACCCGCTCATCGGCAATTCCGGCGTATCGGCAGTGCCGGACAGCGCACGGGTATCGCAGGTAGTGGGGCAGGAATACGACAAAACCAACCACCTGTTGATGCACGCGATGGCCCCCAACGTGGCGGGCGTCATCGGCAGCGCAGTGGCGGCAGGCATCCTGCTGAGCTTCCTGTATTAGCAGGCTGCGGCGTTAATTGTCTGAACCGGGATGTGTGATGACAGCCGTCACAAACTATATTCGTCACATCAATCAAAAGAAGAAGTACAATATTATTCTTTCTTCCGTTTGGATTTTGTGGTAACCGTTCGAGACGGCGACGGTAAACCTTGCAAGATATTGATAGAACTCCAGAAATCATGGGATATGCTGGATGTAATGCGTTTTTGCAAATATTTTGGGAAACAACCTTTCCGAAATAAAATGTCCCTGTATAAAAGTCGGACGTACATATATCGACATGTTAAGTAAAAAGCCGGTCGATACCAAGTCGGAATATTGTCGCACATCCATCAAATAAATTCACAGTACGGATGATGGATTTTTTTGTTACTTTTGCGGCGAAAAGGCAAGACTTGCAAAGCCGTCAGAGCAAGAACATAAAGCAATCCGTTATGAGCAATTTTACGGCGAAACAAAAAGAATGTCTGGAAGTGATGGAGCACGCTTTCTTTGTCGAACTGACAACCATCAACCGGAACGGATTCCCTTCCACAAGAGCCATGCTGAACCTCCGCAACAGACAACAATATCCGCATCTTGTGGAGTTGTACAATGCCGAAAACAATCCGCTTGCAGTGTACCTGACCACCAACACGAGTTCCGAAAAAATCTCGGAAATTGCGGAAAACGGGAAATCCTGCCTGTACTACTGTCGTCCGGAAGCATTTCATGGCATCCTGTTGCAGGGAACAGTCGAACATGTAACCGACCGTGCATTCAAACAAAAAGTCTGGCAGGACGGATGGGAAATCTATTATCCCAAAGGCGAAGAAGACTATGCCGTATTGCGCTTTGTGCCGGACAGACTGAAAACGTATGCCAATTTTACCGTGCAAACAGAAAAGATATAAAGCTAAGCCCGTCACAATATTAAAATCTTTGCTGTTTATGGATAATATGCACGGACAGGACGATTTGCAGGACGAAAGCGGCGAATTGTACGAATATTATCGCTGGACGGTGGACAGTGGACAGACGCCCGTCCGCATGGATAAATTTTTGACGCACCGCATTGAAAACGCTTCGCGCACCAAGGTGCAAGCCGCCATTGATGCGGGCAACGTACGGGTAAACGGGTGCATCGAAAAATCGAACTACAAGGTAAAGCCGCTGGACGAAATATCGGTGGTGATGCCGCATCCGCCGCGTGATATGACGGTTATCCCGCAGGACATCCCGCTGAATATTCTGTACGAGGACGAACACGTGATGGTGGTCAACAAAACGGCGGGCATGGTGGTGCATCCCGGATACGGAAATTATGACGGCACGCTGGTGAATGCGTTGGCATTCCACCTGCAAGATCTGCCGTTGTTCCAAAACGGAGAAATGCGTCCGGGGTTGGTACATCGCATTGACAAAGATACTTCCGGAATCTTGGCGGTTGCCAAGAGCGAAAAGGCATTGAATCATCTCTCGCGGCAGTTTTTCGAACATACCATTGATCGTCGTTATCTGGCGCTGGTGTGGGGAAGCCTGCCCGACGACAGCGGTGTCGTCACAGGCAATATCGGTCGCAATCCACGCGACAGGATGCAGATGCGGGTATTTGAAGACGGTTCGGACGGTAAACCTGCCGTTACCCATTATCGCGTAGTGGAAAGGCTGGGATATGTAACGCTGGTAGAGTGCCGCCTCGAAACGGGACGCACCCACCAGATACGGGCGCATTTCAAGCATCTGGGCTATCCGCTGTTCAACGACAGTCGCTACGGTGGCGACCAAATCTTGCGTGGTACAACCTTTTCCAAATACCGTCAGTTTGTCCGCAATTGTTTTACACTGTTGCCGCGTCAGGCGTTGCATGCCCGATCGTTGGATTTCGATCATCCCGAAACAGGGCAGCGGATGCATTTCGAATCCGAATTGCCTGATGATATGGCGCAAGTGATTGACAAATGGCGGAAATATGCCGAAAACAGTATTCGGGAAACCAATGGCTGAAGTACGTTTGAAATTATTGCCTGTCGAAAAAGCCACATTGTACTATGCAGGTATTACGGCAGTGTACATGTGTGTGTTCGCAGGCAGGATAGACGCCCTGTGGATGCACTTTGGCGTGCGTGCCGCTGTGGTAATTGCGATCATCCTGCTGGCGCGGCTGTCGCATCGGGAAAAGGCAGTATCACTTCGTCCCGCAATCAATACTGTTCGTTATGTATTGCCTTTTGCCATGTTGAGTTATTGGTATCCCGAAACAAGTTGCTACAACGAGTGCATTTTCTCCAATCTCGACCGGCATTTCGTTGCCGCCGATGAGATATTGTTCGGATGTCAGCCCAGCCTTGTTTTCAGCGATCGGCTGCCACAGGCATGGATGAGCGAACTGATGTACTTCGGATATTTTTCATACTATTTTATCTTTTTCGGCACGGCGTTGTGGTGCTATGTCCGCAGAAAAGATCTGGCGGACAAGGCGGCGTTCATATTTGTCGGTTCGTTTTATTGCTATTATCTGATATTCATTGTTTTTCCCGTTACGGGGCCTCAGTTTTATTTTGAACCTCCTTTCAGTGAAGCGCCGGACGGGTATCTGTTCTGCGATATTATGCGGTTTCTGCAAGCCATTGCCGAAAAACCCACCGGCGCATTTCCGAGTTCGCACGTAGGTATTGCTTTTGCGGTAGTCATATTCGTTTCCCGACATTGCCGCCGGTTATTTCCGTACGTATTGCCGTTGTTTGTCGTATTGGTATGTTCAACGGTGTATATTAAAGCGCATTATGTGGTGGACATCATTGCCGGATTTGCTTCCGTGGCGATGATCTATCCGCTGATGGACAAGATGTGGAAAATTGCGAAATGTCGGTGAACGTTGCGGGATGGATGATTTGCATTTTTTAAACGGAATGCGGTCATATAAAAACTTTTGCACAAGAGATACATCATGTACAAAAAACATTTACTTTTGTAGCTCGTTTTATTATAAAATGTCTTATTTTTAATCTAAAAACTTTATAATTATGGATGTATTATTTTGGATAGTTCCTGCGGCGTCGTTGCTGGCATTGGTTTTTGCGTTCTATTTCTTCAAAAGCATCATGAAGGAGAGCGAAGGCACGGATACCATGAAAGAGATTGCGCAACACGTGCGGCAGGGTGCGATGGCTTACCTGAAACAACAGTATCGGGTAGTGCTCATCGTATTTTTGGTGCTTGCCGTGTTCTTTGCCGTTTTGGCGTACGGATTCGGCATACAGAACCCGTGGGTGCCCTTCGCGTTTCTCACAGGTGGTTTCTTTTCCGGTTTGGCGGGTTTCATCGGCATGAAAACCGCTACGTACGCTTCGGCGCGTACGGCCAACGCGGCGCGCAGGTCGTTGGACAACGGCCTGAAAGTGGCGTTCCGCGCAGGCGCCGTAATGGGACTTACCGTCGTGGGGCTGGGTTTGCTTGATATTTCATTGTGGTTCCTGCTGCTCAACTCCTTTTATGAAGCAACAGTGGCACAAAATCTGGTGATCATCACCACCACCATGCTGACCTTCGGCATGGGCGCATCCACGCAGGCGCTGTTTGCCCGTGTGGGCGGCGGCATCTACACCAAAGCCGCCGACGTGGG
>JAISWR010000002.1 GCA_031270985.1 Bacteroidales bacterium
TTTTGCGCCGTCCGAACATGTCCCGTTATCATCAGCCTTATTTTGTCGAAAACGTTCGCATCGGAAGCCAGCGCCTCGCTCAGTTGCCGGAAAAGCATCGAAAAGGCTTCCTTGAACACGATTTCGAACAGTTTGTCCTTCGTCTTGAAATAATAGTGCAGCAATGCATAGTTAACGCCCGCTTTTTGGGCGATGCCACGCATGCTTGCCCCGTTGTATCCTTTTTCGTAAAAGACCTGACGGGCAGCCTCAATTATCTTATTTTCAGCATTCTGTACCAATAATCCAAAATTCAATACTGCATTTAGCCAAACGGCTAAACCTGACACAAAGGTATGTATTAAAATAAGACTGCGAAATATTTTCTATTTTTTCTTTTACCGTGCATTTTGCACATGTATCACCTTGTTGTTCACGTGATAGGTGATGGGATTACTGAGATTAATGATTTCAAATATTTCTTTCAGGCTATAATCTTCGGCAAATGCGCCCGAAAACGACGCTGCTTCCAGATCTTTGTTTTCCACTCTGATGTCCATGCCGTACATTTTTTCGAGTCTGAGTACGATATTGCGGAAAGGTTCGTTTTTAAAGCGATACACGCCGTCTTTCCAATCCGTGAACAACTCCGCATCCACCTGCTGCACAATTACAGGCGTTGCTTCTTTGCGGGCAGGTGTCGTCTTTACGCCGGACTGTATTTTTGTCAGCACTTCCATGTCATCCGGATGAATGAGCGCCTGTTGGCTGGGTTTCAGCGTGACGGAATTTTTCAGGTGACGGGGCTGTATGTCCACAACGCCTTTCACGAGCGTAGCGGTGGTGGTTTTATCGTCCGGATAGGCGGTTATGTTAAATTCTGTACCTGTGGCGCGTATTTGCGCCTGACAGGTTTCTACGACAAACGGATTCAGCGTATCCGCCTGTACCTTGAAATACGCTTCTCCCTGCAATTCCACTTGGCGGAGGTTGTCGGAAAAACGATCGGGATACGTAAGTGTAGTGCCGCCGTGCAGCCACACCGTACTGCCGTCGGGCAGGGTCAATTGATAGACGCCGCGCGTGTTGTGTACCACCATTTGGCGAACGGGAACGGTTAAGGCTTTCTCCTTCAGATTCAGATAAAAAACAAGCGAAGCCCCAAAAATCACCGTAAACACGGCAGCATAGCGCAACCAGTGCCATGTCCACATCCGGCGGACGCTTTCCTGTTGTTGCTTTTGCGACGGCAACATGCGTTTGCGGACATCAAACAGTTCTTTCATCTCAAAAAACATTTTCCTGTTGTCTTCGCTATCATGCAACCACGCCGTAAAGCGCTCATATTCACTGTCGCTGATCTCTCCCTGCAGATGGCGCACTATCAGTGCATCAATATCCTGATATTTGTCTTGTCCTTCCATTTATAATATTTTCTATTAATAAGACAGTTTTATCTGCAAAAATACGTATTGCATCACAAATTTTTTTATTTTTGAAGATTTTTTATAACTCTTTGTGGACGCAAAAAACGAATCTGGACAACATTTCGTCTTTCACATGAAGGAAGGCGATATAAAAGTTTTTCGGGATATTTACCGGGAATATGCATCCATGTTGCAGGCGTTTGCCGAGAAATTTACCGATCGCGAAACGTCCCGCGATTTGGTGCAGGACGTATTCATGCAACTGTGGGTGAACCGCGAAAGCGTGTACATCCGCGAGTCTTTGCGGGCATACCTGTATGGAGCGGTGCGCAACCGATGCATTAATTATCTGGAGCATCTGAAACTGAAAACCGACTATGGAGAACGGGAAAAGATTGATTTGCAGATACGGGAAGCCGTCTATTTGTGCTCGCCCGAACAGTTGCTGATTGAACGGGAACAGTTGGACAGGGTGTGTCGCGAAGTTGAAAAGTTGCCGAAAAAGAGCAGGGAGAGTTTCAAAAAAGCTTATTTTGAGGACAAAAAGGCGGCAGAGATAGCAGCGGAACTGCACTTGTCCGTTCGCACGGTAGAAACGCAGATTTACAAAGCATTGAAAACATTGAGGGAGATCTTTTATCCCATCGGAAAAGAAACGCATAAAAATGATGTATAAACGTATTACGTTGAAAGTAGGCTCTAATGTGCTGACGCTTCCGGACGGACATCCGAACGAAGCGCACATTGCCAAACTTGTGGAACAGATTGTGGCGTTGAGAAGCAACGGCACGGAAGTGTTGCTGGTGTCGTCGGGTGCGATAGCGTCGGGACGCAAAGTTATAAGCGCCCCAAAATGCGGCGACGACGCTGTTTCGTGCCGGCAACTGTGGGCTGCCGTCGGGCAGGTGTATCTCATACGGCTTTACAGCGAGTTGTTTGCACGGCATCATACCGTTTGCTCGCAAGTGTTGGCAACCAAAGAAGATTTCCGCGACAGGAGGCATTTTCTGAACATGCGCAACTGCCTGGAAGCCTTGTTGCACAACGATGTGCTGCCCATCATCAACGAGAACGACGTAGTGTCGGTAACGGAACTGATGTTTACCGACAACGATGAGTTGTCGGGCTTGATCACAGACATGACGGGCAGCGACGCCCTGATTATCCTGACTAACGTGGATGGTATTTATGACGGGCATCCGTCGAACCCGTCGTCGAAAGTGATACCGCGCATAGAGCCTGAGCAAACAGGTGTATCCCGATTCATTGCCCCCGTCAAATCCAATTTCGGCAGGGGAGGCATGCTCACAAAATTCTCCATTGCCAAACGGGTAGCTGCTTCGGGAACACCCGTCCATATCGCCAACGGCTTTACCGAACACATCTTGCAAGACATTATCGGACAAAAATCGGGAACAGTGCAGTCCCTGTTCGTTCCGGGACGGAAAACCAACACATTCAAAAAATGGTTAGCTCATTCGGACACGGCTGTGAAAGGCGCCGTGTATATCAACGCGGGAGCCGCCGAACGCTTACACGACCTGCAGGCGGCAAGTCTGTTGCTGGTCGGCGTCATCCGTATCGAAGGCGATTTCTTGAGCGGCGACGTTGTGCATGTGCTGAACGAACAAGGACAGGTTATTGGGCTGGGACGATCGGAATACAGCGCCGACACTGCCAGAAAGAAAATAGGCGAACGCAACAACAAGCCGCTGATACATTATGATTACCTGTATCTAAGACAATAAAACGCAACATTCATGAAACATTTCAACAAACGCAAGATCGTCAATGACCCCGTGTACGGCTTCATCAACATCCCTTACCCGATACTGTACGATTTGATGGAGCATCCCTGTTTTCAACGGTTGCGGCGTATCCATCAACTCGGGCTGACCTGTATGGTGTATCCGGGCGCTAACCACACGCGCTTCCAGCATGCGCTGGGCGCAATGCACCTGATGGAGGAAGCCATCAAGACGCTTCGGGCAAAAGATGTGAATATCACCGACGAAGAAGCCGAAGCGGCGCTCATCGCCATCCTGCTGCACGACATCGGTCACGGACCTTATTCCCACGCGCTGGAACATGTGGTGATTGAAAATGCGAAGCACGAAACGCTTTCGCTAATGTTTATGCAGCAACTGAATCGCGAATTTGGCGGCAAACTGGATATGGCAATCCGCATCTTTCAAAAGCAATATCCCAAGAAATATCTGTGCCAATTAGTGTCGGGACAACTGGACATGGACAGGCTGGATTACCTGCGGCGCGACAGTTTTTTCACGGGCGTCACCGAAGGTATCATCGGTTCCGACCGCATCATCAAGATGTTGCATGTATATCGCGACGAACTTGTGATTGAGGCAAAAGGCATCTATTCCATCGAAAAATTCCTGCTGGCGCGCCGTCTGATGTATTGGCAGGTGTATCTGCACAAAACGGTCATTGTGTGCGACCAACTCTTGCTAAGCACGTTGCGTCGCGCTAAAAAATTGCTGCACTCCGGCGTAGAATTGCCGGCTACACCCAGCCTTTTGTATTTTCTCCGCGATTTTACTCCGGACTGCCTGCAACATGCCGCAGACGAAATGCTTGCCCGCTATGCATCTCTGGATGACAACGACATAGCGATTGCCGTCAAGTTGTGGACAACGCACAGCGATGCAGTATTGGCACGATTGTCGTCCAGCCTGCTGAACCGTGTGTTGCTCCGCATCGAAATTCAGAACAACCCTTTTTCCAGCGAATGTGTTTCGGAGAAATGCGTGCATGTGGCGCAACAGTATGGCTATACTGTAGAGGACGCCGCTTTTTTTGTCTGCACCGGTACATTGTCCAACCATGCCTACAAAAGCAATACGGACGAGAGTATCCTCGTGATGCACAAAGGAATACCTGTGGACATCACCGAAGCGTCGGATTTGGAAAACCTGTTCGGCATGTCGAAAGCGGTAGAAAAATACTTCCTGTGTTATCCTAAGGATTAAGCCATGACTCCGTCATATTTACCCCTCTATGATTGTAATAGTTTAGTAAACAAAAGTATATAGGATTTTATAGACTACCTAATTAGGTGGTCTATAAAATCGGTGTAATGGTTTAAATAGTAATATTTTATAGAAAATAGTTAGCTGACTTTTGCGGAGTTAGGATTAAGCGGATTCTGCGCCGTGTGGCGATCGGGATAGTCCATGGCTTGTACGACGCTTCCGCCATCCGTGTCGGGATGTATCCACTGCCATGTTCGGTCGCGTGCAAACCATGTCAGTTGCCGTTTGGCATAGCGGCGTGTATTGCGACGGATGAGTTCCGTTGCCGTTTCCAGACTGCAAGCGCCTGTCATGTAGTCAAACAGTTCTCTGTAGCCGACGGTATTTAGTGCGTTCAGGTGACGATACGGGAAAAGTTGTTCCGCTTCTTCCAACAATCCTGTTTTCATCATTTCGCAGGTGCGCCGGTTGATGCGATCGAACAATTCTTCGCGCGGACGGTTGAGCGCTATCTTCACCGTGTCAAACGGACGTGTACGTTGCATGCCGGTCAGGAACGAGGAATACGGTTTGCCGGTTTGCAGACACACCTCGATGGCTTTCGTAATACGCTTGGGATTATGCACATCCACTCTTGCAAAATGTTCCGGATCAAGCAGTTTCAGTTGTCTGCGCAAGTATTCGATGCCGTACATGGTATGCCATTCCGTAACGGTTTTCCTGATTTCCGCATCCACTGCAGGAAAATCGTCAATGCCGTTCACTACGGCATCTATGTACAAACCCGCCCCGCCTGTCATCACCACGACGGGATATTTCAGGAACAAATTATCCAGCAGGGCAAGACATTCCTGCTCAAACATGCTGGCATTGTAATAATCCGAAACAGACAGGTTACCGATGAAATGGTGTGGAACTGCGGCGAGTTCCTGCTCCGAAGGCACGGCGGTTCCGATACGCATTTCGCGGTACATCTGGCGCGAGTCGCAGGAAATGATTTCGGTGCGCAACTGTTTTGCCACTTCGATGGCGAAACGGGTCTTACCGACGGCTGTAGGTCCCGCAATCACCATCAATACCGGCTTGCGAGAGGAGTGCATCAATAAAATTTCGACCGCATATCTTTTATCTTGGCGGCTTTGCGCAATGCTTGATCTACTTCCGTCATGGCACGGTTGGTGAACGTTGTCGACAAGCGGATTTTCGCCGATTCCATGGCAATGCTGTCCGACGGCGCTTCGGTCACCTGCCTGACGGTAAACAGAAACACTCCGTTAGCGCCTTCTATCGGTTCCGAGATGCTTCCTTCACTTGTAGAAACGACGGCGGCTATCAGTTCCGGTTCAATACCTGCTCCCGATACGGAAAAAGAGGAAAACGAGATGCCGGATGCCGATTCTACCGGCAATCCCAAACCCAACGCCATATCGCCAAATGCAGTGGCATTCTTTGCTGCTTCGAGAAGCACGGTTGATATTTGAGCGGCTTTCTTTTGCCTTTTCACGGCAATATTTACTTCCGCAACCACCTGTTCCAACGGTGCGGCGCCTTCTTCGCGTACTTCTTTCAATATGGCTACAACATAGGCATCCCGCAATGCAAACACTTCCGACACGGCGCCCTTATCCGCTTCGTACGCCCAGCGTACAACGGGTCGCGCGGAAGACAGACCGGGGATCTGACGATCGTTTTCGCCGATATAGGTAGCCACACGTTTGATTAGATTTTGTGCGCCAACGGCTTCGTTGAATTTCGCTTCCGTCCGGTTTTCCATAGCGAATTTGCTGGCTTGAGAATAAATAAGCTGTTCCGTGCGCTGGCTGGCGTTAATATTGCGTTGCAGTATGCCCAACTGTACTTTTTTCACCTCTCTGCCTCTGTCCGTCACTTGTATGATGAAGATTCCTTGTTGGCTTTCCCTGTTGAACACTTCGCCTTTCTTTACTTCAAAACATTGAGCGCCGATAGAACCTGCCTGCAAGGTACTTTCATATATCCACCCTATGTCGCCGTTGTTGGTTTGTACAGCGGGGTCAGCCGAATACTGCAATGCCAGCGTTGTAAAATCCGCACCTTTTTCGATCAGCGTTTTGACACTGTCCGCCAGCGCAACAGCCTGCTGTGCGGCGGCTTGCGTCTGTTGCCGAGGTACGATGATAATTTGTCGCACTTTCACGGAGTCGGGACGGTTTTCGATGCTTGCCAGACGCACCAATTTCAACGCTTCACCTTCCTGATAAGGCCCTGCCATGTCGCCTATCTGGGCATCAAACAGTTCTGCCGCCTGTACGGGCAACTCGTCTGCTTTGTAAAATTTGGTATCAAAAGGCACAACGGAGTTCGCGGTAACAAATTGCCGGATGTCTTCGGCTTTTTCAAAATCCTCTTTGATATTCTCAACCCACTGGCTGGCGGCAGCTCTGTCTTCATCCGAGGGTACAATGTTGAACACCACGTATTCAATGTCGCGCGAAACTTCTTGCCGCCATTCCTGCCGGTGTTCGGTGTAATACCGTTTCAGGTCGGCATTGGTCAGGTTGATGGCGCTGTCGGGTATCGACGCATAAGTTTTCATCACATAGTCAAAGTCCACCTTTTTGTTGAGTTCGACATTTTCGTTGTTTACCACGAAAGCAGGCATATGCAGACCTTTGGCTATCAGGTTGTAGTATTTCTCCGCATAACGCCTTTGTATAATATTACCCTCCAGCGTATTCCACTGTTGTGCGGCGAGTTCATTTCCCGACATATTTTTATTTTTAAGAAAATTGATGAGCAATGAACGGTCAAACTGTCCTGTTTCCGGGTTTGTGAAATTTTGCCGGATATCCGCCACAGGGTTGGAACCTTGCACCATGTCGAACACTTCTCCAGCCGAAACGGTCAATCCCGTCTTTCGATATTCCTGTTCGACGAGTTCGCGTGCCACCATCGTTTGCCATGCTTGCTCATAAATCATGTCGGTGGTATATTCGTCGAGGCTGCTGCTTTGGGTGTTTTGTTGCTCGTACTGCGTCAGCTCGCTTACATACCTGTCGTAATCTTGATAGGAGAAAGTCTTTTCGTTGACTTTCCCTATATCCGTATTCCTGCTCCTGTTGAACAGGTCGTCGAGCGGCAAAATAAACAGCAGTAACCCAAGTCCTATAAAAAATATGATTACGCCTCCTTTGCTTCTAATTTTCTCTAATACAGCCATAATAAACAGTTATTTTTAGTATTTCAGGTTCAAAAATTGAAAATGCAAAAATATAAAAATTAGTAATACAAACGCGTGACCATGAAAATAATTTGCGTCTCAAGAGGGATTTAAGTGCTTGTCGCTTTCTGTTTCGGCGCCAAAGGTTTCGCAAATATTCAACCCATGAACCGTAAATCATCCGTCAACGGAATGACAACAGCATCGCGAGGGCGATTAGTTGGTGGCAATCCGCTTATAATCAGTGCGTTGGATTGCTTCCGGCTTCGTGCCTTGCCGTTGCAATGACGGCAAATCGGGCTTTTAGACAACTTCTTTTTATCTTGTAAAAAACCGTTACAGGCGTTGGGCGAGAGCCTTGCGTTACCCCAATGCCGCTTTGACAAATCCCGTAAACAACGGGTGCGGATGTAGTACCGTGCTGCTGTATTCGGGATGGAACTGGGTGCCCACGTACCATTTATGCGTCGGTATTTCGATGATTTCAACCAAACCGGTTTCAGGATTGATACCTACCGCTTTCATGCCCGCTTTTTCAAACTCGCCCAGATAAAAATTGTTGAACTCATAGCGGTGACGGTGGCGTTCCGATATTTCATTACGATTGTAAGCGGTGTACACCTTGCTGTCTTTTACAAGTTTGCACGGGTATGCCCCCAGACGCATAGTGCCGCCTTTTTCGGTAATGCCTTTTTGCTGCTCCATCAGGTCGATTACCGGATGTTGGGTGGCGTGTTCCATTTCGGTGGAATGTGCGTCTTTCATTTTCATCACGTTGCGGGCAAATTCCACTACAGCTACTTGCATGCCGAGACAAACGCCGAAAAACGGGATGTTGTGTTCACGAGCGTATCGGGCGGCAAGAATTTTCCCTTCAAAACCTCGTTCCCCGAAACCCGGCGCTACCATAATTCCCTGAAAAATTTTTAATTTATCTTCAACATTTTCTTCGGAAAGGTCAGTTGCATGGATGCGTGTCACGTTTACCTTACAGTCATTTTTCACGCCGGCATGTATAAATGCTTCGATGATAGATTTGTATGCATCGGGCAATTCCACGTATTTCCCCACCAGAACGACGGATACTTGCCTTTTGGGGTTATAGAGTTTGTAGATAAATTCGCGCCAATTGTTCAGGTCGGGTTTACGGTCGGATTCAAGGTTCAGTTTTTTGAGCAGCGTTTCGTCCAATTTCTGGTCGAGCATGAGTAGCGGCACTTCGTAAATGGTGGATACGTCCACCGATTCTACGACGGAATCTTTGTCCACGTTGCAGAACAGCGCTACTTTGCGACGAATACCTTCCGACAGTTTTTTTTCCGTACGGAGCACCAGTACGTCAGGCTGTACTCCGTTTTCGAGCAGCATTTTCACGGAGTGTTGCGTAGGTTTAGTTTTCAGTTCGCCTGCCGCCGACAGGTAGGGCACCAATGTGAGGTGCACCACTGCCACCTGCCCTGAGCCTAACTCATACCGCAACTGTCGCACCACTTCGATATAGGGCAACGATTCTATGTCGCCCACCGTTCCGCCTATTTCGGTAATTACCACATCCACTTTGTTCCTGTTGCCCAGCATCAGGATGCGCCGCTTGATTTCGTCCGTGATGTGCGGAATCACCTGTACGGTTTTGCCCAAATAGTCTCCGCGCCGTTCTTTCGAAATCACCTCCTGGTATACTTTTCCGGTAGTCACACTGTTGGCGTGCGAGGTGGGTACGTCCAGGAAGCGCTCGTAGTGTCCCAGGTCAAGGTCGGTTTCCGCACCGTCCTGAGTGACGAAACATTCACCGTGTTCATAGGGATTCAGCGTGCCCGGATCAATATTGATGTACGGGTCGAGTTTTTGTATGGTCACATTGTATCCTCTTGCCTGAAGCAATTTCCCGATAGATGAGGATATAATGCCTTTACCCAGCGAGGAGGCTACTCCTCCGGTAACGAAAATGTGTTTTGTTGGCATTCTGCTGTTGGTTTTCATGGTCACGGGTTCACAAGATGAATATTTTAATCATTCTCGGTGGACAACCGTTCAATCAGTTTAATCTTTTCTTTCAGTTCCTTGAGTTCAATACGACCTTGTTCAATTTTTTGTTGTACATTGGCAACCATACCGGCAGAACTTTTTGTTTTGGAGAAGAAACCGATGTTATTTTCCCACACCACCAAATCAGTTTGCAATTGCTGGTATTTCCGCATCAGTTTGTCCCGTTCCGATTCTATTTTTCCGTGTGATTTGTCGTTTGCTATCCGTTCTATTTTTCCCCTGTACAGGAGCAGGTCGCGATCTTTTTTGTCGAGTTTCAACATATCCAGTTGCGAGGTAATTGCTTCGCGGTATTCTTCCTGAATATTTTTTTTGCGTTCAATGGGTACGAAACCTGTTTCGTTCCATTGTCGCTGCCATTCTTTCAGTTGTGCAAAATCTTTTTCACGGTTACCGGAATGGACGAAATCCCGTATTTGCCTGATAATCTTTTGTTTTTCTTCTGAATTATTGATATGTTCGGACTCAATTGAAGAAAAGTGTTTGGATTTTTGTTCAAAAAAATAATCACATGCGGCACGAAAGCGTTTCCATATCGGTTCGCGGTGTTTTGCCGGCACAGCGCCTATTTCTTTCCATTGTTTTTGCAGGAGGATGAGTTCTTCGGTGGCAACTTTCCATTCGGTGCTTTCTTTCAGTGTTTCCGCCCGTTCGCAGAGTTCCTGTTTCAATTTCAGGTTATTATCCTGCTCTGTCTTTTCATGGCTGAAAAATTCCCTTTTGCGGTCGAAAAACACGTCGCATAATGCGTGAAACTTTTTATATATTTTGTTGTTCTCTTTTTTTGCGGCGAATCCGATTTCATTCCATTCTTTTTGGAGTTTCACCACTTCTTTGGCGGTTTTCTCCCATTCTCCCATAGAAGTCGGTTGTTGTTGCAGGATTTCCTCCATTTTCCGGCACAGTTCTTCTTTGGCTTCCAGATTATTTTTGCGGGATTCTTTCAGGGCATCAAAATATTCCTGATGTTTCTTGTTGATTTTGGATGAGGCAGTTTTGAAGCGTTTCCAGATTTCTTCCCGTACCTCTTTCGGTACGGTACCTATTTCGCGCCACTGTTCATGATAGGTTTGCAGCGCATGGAATGCGTTGACCACCAAAGGTTCCTCCAGCAACGCTTCGGTTTTTTCGCACAGGGCGGTTTTGGCTTCCAGGTTGCGTTTAAAGTCCAAGTCGCGTAGTCCTTTATTGATCCTGATGAAATCGTAAAACACCTCCACATAATGGTGATAGGTGTCCCACAGGTTTTTCATTTCGCTTTGGGCAACCATGCCTATGGAGCTCCAACGATTTTGCAAATCCCTGAATGCTTGAAAATTTTCCCCGATGGAATCATTGCCGGAAGCGGTCAGTTTTTTCAAATCATCAATGATTTTGAGTTTTTCCGCAAGGTTTTTTTGTTTTTCTACATCTTCCTGTTCCCGCTGCACATCCCTGATTTCCCGATATTTGTTCAACAGGGTTTTCAAAATCAGTTCCTGAGCATCCTCCTCATAGGTGTAATTATCCGCTGTCCCGCCATTTTCTACATGTTTGCGGTGTTCCTGTTCCTGCTCAATTTTCAATTTCCTGTAAAAATGGAATTTGATGGCGTTCACCTCGTTTTTCACAGCATCCGCATTGCCGCCCTGCTCTATCAGTTTCCGCAGGCATTCCACCATCGCGTTACGAGAGTACGACGAATAGTCTGCGGATTGTTTCTCCGCGGTTTTCGCACCCGCGTCGGATGTTTCTTCGTTTCCGGACAAATTTTCGGCGGCGGACACACCTGTTGTACCTGAATCGTCACCGGTAGTAGCGGTTTCTTCGTCCGATAACGGATTTTCCGTATCTTCTTCGGCGGAAAGTGCAACAGAAGTGACTTTATGTTCTTCGTTTGTCGCATTACTCACGTATTCCGGTGGCTCTTTCGTATGGTCTGTCATAATTATTCCACATCAAAAATTCATTTTTTCCAGCCACGAAAATACTTAATAAACCTTAAAATCCCAAAAATATGAGAAAAAGTTTCTCCATATCTGCAAAGCAGATGTGCGAAAATCCTGTTGTATCATCTGTCGTGGAACGAATACAATATTCATGTTGTCAGGTGTTTAGATATATACACATGTTATTTTCCCCATTGTTTTATTTTTCCTTATTTTTAATTGTTGATGCGGCTTTTGAGTTCTATTTTGTTCCCGTGTCCTGTCATCAGGAAACAGCCTTCTTCTTTGCCGGTGATGTATCCGATGATGGAAATATCGCTGTGTCCGATAATTTTTTCGTAAGCGGAAACGGGTACGGTGAACAGCAACTCGTAGTCACACCCGCCGTTCAGTGCCGCCACGAGCGGTTCCATGTAAAATTCTTCTGCTGTCCGGACGGTTTCGTCGGCGATGGGGATTTTGTGGTGGTGGATTTCGCAACCTGCATCCGAAGCGGTACAGATGTGCAGCAGATCGCCTGACAATCCATGCGAAACATCCGTCATGGCAGTAGGGATTACTCCTGATGAGGCGAAAAATTCAACAATGTCTTTTCGCGCATGCGGTTTCAGTTGCCGCCCCACTACGTAGGCATAGTTATCCAGATTGGGTTGCAAGGAGTTTTGTTCAAACATTTTCTTTTCGCGTTCCAGCACCTGCACTCCCATGTACGCGCCGCCCAAATCGCCCGATACGCAAATCAGGTCGCCTTTCTGCGCCGTGTGCCGGCCGGTTGTTTGCCCCGCATCTGCTTCTCCCACCGCCGTTATATGGATGTACAAACCCGTCACGGACGGAGAAGTGTCGCCGCCTGCCAAATCCACGCCGTATTCTTCGCAGGCGAATTGCAGCCCTTGATACAAAAGTTTCAACGATTCTACAGAAAATTTTGCAGATGCGGCAATAGACACCAACATCTGTCGAGGTGCGGCGTTCATGGCATAAATGCCGGACAGAGCCACCACAGCCGCCTTGTAACCGAGATGCTGCATGGGCGTGTAGATGAGGTCAAAATGAACACCCTCCGCCAACGTGGCGGTAGTGACGACAAGTACGGCGTTTCCATAACGAAGCACGGCGGCGTCCCCGATTCCTTTAAGCGTGGACGCATGAGTAATTTTGAAGCCTTCCGTAAGACAACGGATAAGTTCCGAACTGCCTAATGTAGATAATCTATCTGCCATATTGCCGCAAAGTACGGCATAATTTCCGTTTTTGCCAAAATTTAGATGAAATTGATCCGATAGCGGATGTATGTCCGGTTAAACGGATTCCCGTCAGGGCATGTCATGAAACAAACCTCACCGCTGTTGTGCCGCCTGCAGGGTGTTGCGCAGCAGCGACACGATGGTCATCGGACCGACGCCTCCCGGCACGGGCGTGATGTAGCTACATTTAGGTGCAACTTCGTCAAATTTCACGTCCCCTTTAAGTTTCCATCCCGATTTGGTTTCCTGAGAGGGTACTCTTGTTGTGCCTACGTCGATCAACACGACGCCGTCTTTCACCATGTCGGCGGTGAGAAACTCGGGCTGTCCCAACGCGGAAATGATGATATCCGCCTGACGGGTGATGTCCGCCAGATTCTTTGTGCGGCTGTGGCAAATGGTAACAGTAGCATCGCCCGGCTGCGTTTTTTGCGCCATCAGCAGGCTGACGGGTTTACCCACAATGTTGCTACGTCCCAGTACCACACAGTGTTTTCCGCAAGTGTCAATGCGATAACGCCGCAACAATTCAATGATTCCCAACGGAGTGGCGGGCACAAAGCAAGGCAATCCGATGGACATACGCCCGACATTGACGGGATGAAATCCGTCCACATCCTTGGACGGCAAAACGGCTTCAATGATTTTTTGTTCGTCAATGTGTCCGGGAAGCGGCAACTGCACAATAAAACCGTCAACTTCCGCATCGGCGTTGAGGCGGGCTATACACGACAGTAAGCCGGACTCGGCAATATCGTCTTCGTAGCGGATGAGTGTGGAGCGGAATCCTACCTCTTCGCAGGCTTTTACCTTGTGCGCCACGTATGTTTCGCTGCCGCCATCGTGCCCTACCAGCACAGCCGCCAGATGAGGCGGCCGTCGCCCTGCCGCCTGCATCCGGATGACTTCTTCCGCGATTTCGCCTTTTATCTCACCGGCTATCTTTTTCCCGTCTATGATTTGCATGGTTTTTACGTTACTGAATAATTTTGCAAAATTAGGATTTTCCGGTGAAAGTGAAAATCCGAAACAAAAAACAAGACATTGACGTTTTAGCCTTAACGGTTAGCGTCCGAACGAATGTACGAAAATCATACAAGTACGGGCAAAACGTCTTTTCTGCTCAGAGTAGGGAAAGCAGAGAAGACAAGAGGGGATTCTTCCGAATATTTCGTCGATTGCTTTCCGTTTTTGCAATAACGGCATTATTTTTGCGGGGTAAATTAACAAAATATTTGATAAGTTTGTTCTTATTTTTTTGATAAAATATGACCCACTTTCGTTTAAATTTTTTAGAGCCATGAGTGAAAAGACAAGATATTCGGATGTTGAATTAGAGGAGTTCAGAGCTATCATTTTGGATAAGTTAGACAAAGCCACGAAAGATTATGACTTGCTGAAAGGTACGATTACTGGGGGAAGCGGCAATGATACGGAGGATACTTCTCCCACATTCAAGGTGTTGGAGGAAGGAGCGGCAACCTTATCCAAAGAAGAAGCGGGCAGGCTGGCACAACGCCAGTCGAAATTCATTCAGCACTTGCAAGCTGCGCTGGTGCGTATCGAAAACAAGACTTACGGCATTTGCCGCGAAACGGGGCTGCTGATTCCCAAAGAACGATTACGTGCTGTGCCTCATGCAACGTTGAGCATTGAAGCGAAAAACGTTGAGTTGAAAAACGAAGAGCCGACGGTTACCCATTAACCGAAACAGGTACCTATTTTTTTTGCCTGCTTGATGAGAAAATAATCAGGGGGCACTAAGCGTGTCTTTCCACCCACTTCTTTCAGAGGTACGGCGGTCATTTCATTGTTGTGGATAGCCACCATTTGCCCAAATTCGTGCCTGTTCAGCAATGAAGCCGCATAAGTGCCCATGCGCGTGGCAATGATGCGGTCGAGCGGCGACGGCGTACCGCCCCTGAGGGTGTATCCCGGCACGGTGACCCGCGTTTCCAGTTTGGTGCCTTTTTCTATCTGTTCGGCAATGTAGTTGCCTGCCGGTTCGTCCTTTCTTGTTTTGATACCTTCAGCCACCACCACGATGGAATACGGTTTGCCTTTACGGGAACGTTCCAGCAACACCTCGTTTATGTGGTCGATGTCATAGGGGATTTCTGGAATCAGGATCACATCTCCACCTGCCGCCAACCCTGCATGGAGCGCAATCCATCCTGCGTGGTGCCCCATCAGTTCGATCACCATCACTCGCTTGTGGGAATTGGCGGTGGAGTGCAACCGGTCTATGATTTCGACGGCAATATTCACCGCCGTGTCGAACCCAAAAGTGACGTCGGTGCCCCACACGTCGTTGTCAATGGTTTTGGGAATACCCACCACGTTGATGCCCAACGCCGACAGTTGCGCCGCCGTTTTCTGCGTACCGTTGCCGCCGATGCACACCAGACTGTCGAGTCCCATTTTGTCATAGTTCTGTTTGATTACCAACGGCTTGTCTGCAATAATGTCACTGTCCTGTTTTTTGAACGGCTTTTCGCGCGAGGTGCCTAAAATGGTACCTCCCAGGGTGAGGATGCCCGAAAGACTCCGCTCGTCCAACGGAATAACATCGTTGTAGAGCAATCCAGAAAAACCGTCCAGTATGCCCACCACCTCCATGCCGTAAGTAATCGCCGCTTTTCCCACGCCTCTGATGGTAGCGTTGATGCCCGGACAATCGCCGCCCGCCGATAAAATGCCTATTTTCATACGTATCTGTCTTTTAAAATCGTTTGCAAATAATAAGACAAATATACGAAAAAAAATGTCCATCCGCACCTCCTGCGCGCTATTTAGACTTATTCTAAATAATCGCCTGTGGAACAATCGTGGCATATTTTTTGTGCCGATGATACAAAAAATTATCACAGTTTTGTAAAACAATTTAAATTCAACCAAAATGAAAAAAATGAATCACGTAATTATGGGGGCAATGCTGTTTGCCGTAAGTGTAGGCTTTGCCAGTTGCGAAAAAGACGACGAAGACAATCCCTTTGATAGTCCGACCATTGCCGTAAAAGCCACATATGATGGAGCGACGAACAAAGATGTTTCCGATGCCACTACCATTGAACTGGAAGAAGGTTCCGCAATTACTTTCCAGATCCGCTTTTCGATGGGAGCGGACAAGCTGAAAGAAGTTCACCTGAAATCCACTATTTCCGGCAAAAGCTATCCTATTCTGGATTCGGTAGAGTTGGACAAGGGGGTTTTCAATAAAGGTGAAAAATACATTGATTTCGAGTATCCTACCAATGTAGGTGCATCGGAAGAAACGTTCACTTTTACTACCAAGGATACCAAAGACCGTAGCAGTTCGTTTACGCTGACGATCAAGCCCAAAACGAAACAGTCCGAGGGAGGGTTTATTACCAAAACCATCACCCTTTTGGGCGCCCAAAACAACGCATCCCACGGCAGTTTCTATTCCGTGGCTTTGGGAAAGGTACTCACGATCGGTGCGGCAAAAGGTCAGCCGGGAGATGTGGATTTTGCCTATTTCTATGGAAGTACCAACGAGGCTACCATCTGCGCTCCTTCCGATACTGATGGACAGACCATCTCTTACGGCACGGTCAAAATGTCTTCATGGACGATAAAAAACGATACCAAGTTTGCGGTTGTCAGCCCTGCGGACAAAGACGACCCTGCTACATGGTGGGATGAAGCCATAACGGCTGTCGGCACTTCAAGAGATACGAAAGCCAACCTCTTAAGCATCGGCAAAGTAGTTGCTTTCAAAACCGCCGGAGGGGAAGTGGGCGCTTTTGTAGTGAGCAATGTTTCCGGAACGCAAAGCGGTTCCATCTCCATCCAACTCGTAGAAAAAAAGAATTGATTATTTTTATTGAGCGTTTATAGTAAAAAGCCATCTTTCGGGGTGGCTTTTTTTTTGTATGCCGTGCATGGCGGATCACTCGGCGCGGGAATCCGCACGAACGGCACATCCGGCAAAAGGGATATATTGCAAATGGCTTATTCTCAGTCTGTCATTGCGCAGTGGCGTATTTCAACCTTTCGTCCGTTTTACAATGACATTCCCGAACGCGCAATGTAGACAGCGTTTGGCGGCGCAATACTCGTTTTTCAACTGTAGCAATGCTTGTGAAACAAATGCGTTGTCGTTGGCAAATCCCAACGTTTTCCACCGAGATAGAATGGCGTTGTGTTCCGGCGGTAGATTTTCCAGTAATTCCATGGCGCAGATGCAATAATCCTCTTTGTTGCGCTCTTTCCCGTACACGAATAAAAACGGGATTATCGTATTGATCATCACGGTGTAGTAAGCCGTTTTGCCGAAAATTTTCCGTCGTTCGGGCGACGACTTGCCGAACACATAATGCGTATCCCAGTATGGGGATGCCTCAATTTCAAATATTTGCTCCCATTGTTTGTCGTTTGTTCCCACGATTCCGGCAAAAAGATGCTCGTTCCGATAAATCAACGCGGAAAATTGCGCGATACGCACCGTCGGAAAATTGACAGGGCGCAGACGGAGGAACTTCCACAAAAATTCTTCACCGGGGGTGAGGCTGTATTTCTGCCGCAAAAAGTGATATTCTTTCCGCAAATCCGAATAATAACCGTCTTCGGGATGTTCGTCGGTCAACATTCCCGCCTGTCCGAACAGCAGGGCTTCCAGCTGTTGCAGGTTATCTCTGTGTTTCAGCAGGATATTGTAAGGCAGCGATTGCGCCAGCGATTCGAAAGGCAGTGCGTTAAGACCGAATCCGAAATTGCGTGCCAGATGCCGGTACAGCGTTTCCTCCCAATTGTTTCCGGTAACCGTATAGGTTTGCAAAATGGCTTTTGATTTTTGTTCCAGCCGTTCCACCAGCAACCTGTCTAACCAGGTTGCACGGCAAAATTCGTCTACCATACCGATGTTGTCCTTGCAGGCAATGGTTTCACGGTTATCTGCAAGTTGCAGATAGTTCTCGTAGTAACGGTTGTCAAAATGCAGCTCCAGCACGGGTATTTTGATTCCCGATGCGTTATATGCAGTCGCGTCGTGGTGATACACAGCGTGCAGCACTACGTTGTTGTAGGCTTCGTCGTGATGATGCCCGTGTTTTTCCCAATCGGACGAGTTGATATGTATCTCCACGCAGCCGACCCACAATGTGTCGCCTATTTTCACACGGGCGTCCGTGAAATCCGGTCCGGCGTTGGAGTTGCGCACTCCCGTTCGTTCCACGATCACCGTTTCACCGCAGGCGGTTCGGATACCGTCCTGCAAAAACAGCCGTTGTTGCCACAGGTAATGTAAAAAATCCTCGGTCATAGTTCAATTTTCAGTTCACGAATATACATCTTTTTTATCAAAAAAACATAAATCGCTTTTTCTTAAAAAATCATAAATCAAAAATGTGACAATAAACCTTTCCGAATTTTTGCCGTCTGAGTAAAAAAAGAATTTAATAATTTCAATAAAATAAAATATATTATGAACAAATTTTTTCTTGCAAGTGTCATTGTCGTCCTGTTTTTCCGATTGCCAGACGTGTCGGCGCAGACCAATACTTTCACCATCACAGGAAGCGTGAGGGACAGCGTGGCGAATGAAGTGATGGACGCCGCCAATATTTTGTTGATAAAGGCAAAGGACTCCACATACGTGGGTGGAACCGTGAGCGACGGGGCGGGCAAGTTTTCCCTCGGAAAGTTGCCTGAGGGCGACTATCGCATGGCGGTGAGTTTTCTCGGCTACCGGACGATTTTCAAAAATATCCTCCTGTCGGGCAATCCGCGCAGTGTAGACGTTGGGCGTATTCACCTGATCAAGGAAGACATGACGCTTGAAGAAGTGGTGGTAGCTGCCAAGTTCAACCCCATCATTGTAAAAAAAGACACCATTGAGTTCAACACTTCGGCTTACAAGATTCAGGAAAGCGATGTGGTGGAAGATTTGCTGAAAAAACTGCCGGGCGTGGAAGTGGAATCGGACGGATCGGTGAGCGCAGGCGGACAGCAAATCACCAAAGTGTTTGTGGACGGGAAACAGTTCTTCGGCGACGATCCGAAAGTGGCGCTCAAAAATCTACCCGCCAACGCCGTTGATAAAATACAGGTGGTGGACAGGCGGTCGGATCAGGCGCAGTTTACAGGGATAGAAGACGACGATACGGAAAAAGTGATTAACCTCACCTTGCGTCCGGGCAACAGCAACGGCTTGTTTGGCAGAGCTACCGCGGGATACGGTACGGAAGACATCTACACCGCCAACGGTATGGTGAGTTATTTTGAAGGTAATACGCAACTGGCCGCATTGCTGACTGCCAACAATGCCAACAATATCGGCTTTTCCGACTTCATGGGCGACGTGATGAGCGGCATGGGCGGCATGGGTGGAGGTGGCTCCCGCGGCGGCGGCATGGGCGGCGGCGGCATGGGTATGGGTGGCGGCGGCGGCATGGGTGGCGGCGGCGGCTACAATCTGGGTGGTTTCAGCATCAATTCCGGAAGCGGCGGACTGAACAAGTCCGTATCGGGCGGCGCCAACTTCAATTTCACCTTCGGCGAAAAACTGAAATTGGGCGGAAGTTATTTCTTCAACTTGATTGACAGCAAAATGGAACAATCCACCGCACGTACGTCGTTCATAGCAGACAGTTCGTTTTTCGACAGAGAAAACGTGCTGCAAGACCGGAAATCGCAGAACCACCGCATCAACCTCGAATTAGAATACACCATCAACGAAAACAATTCGCTGTTGTTTCGCCCCAACCTGAACATCGGCACGGGCAATACCGACAGGTACAATCCCTATGAAACGACAACGCCGTCAAACATATTACTCAAAGGAGGGATTGCCGAATCCAAGTCCGATAACTATTCTCTGTCCGGATCAACAGGCACTATGCTGTGGCGTCACAAGTTTGCCAAAGAAGGACGTACCTTCTCTATGAACTTTTCTTTCGGGCTGGGTGATAACACGTCGGACGGGATAAATTATCAGGAAAACAGCAATCTGAATACATACACTGGCATCTTTGAACAGGATACGGTAGATCAGCAATACACCACCGGCAGTAACAATTACAACGTGGGCGCCCGCGCTTCTTACACCGAACCGCTGGGCAACAACCGCTTTCTGGAACTGTCTTATGCATACAACCGGCAAAACACAAAGTCGGAAAAACTCACCTACGATAAGAACGGAGACAGCTACAATGTGCTGAACGGGGAGTACTCCAACAAATATGAGAACAACTACGTGAACCAGCAGGTGGATCTAAGATTCAACACCCGCAGGGAAAAGTACAGCTACACACTGGGCGTGGGCGTACAGCCGTCTTACATGGAGAGCATCACCGATGTCGTATTGAAACAGAATGTGGTAAACTTTTCGCCCTCCGCCAATTTCACCTACGGCGTTTCGCGACAGAACCAGTTGCGTTTTGATTACCGCGGAACCACCATACAGCCCAGCATACAACAGTTGCAACCTGTGCCGGATAACAGCAATCCCAACTATGTTCGCGAAGGCAACGCCGACCTGACACCTGCTTTCCGCCACAATTTGATGGTACAGTACAATAATTTTAACGCCCAGAATTTACGGACTTTCCTCACCTCTCTGTCATTCAGCACCACCCGCAACAGCATCGTGAATAAAAGCACCTACGACCTCACAGGCAAACAAACGGTACGTCCGGAAAACGTGAACGGAGTGTACAACGTCAATGCACGGATGATGATGAACATGCCCATCCCGAACACCAAATTGTCCATGAACAACACACTGTCGGCAGAATACGGACAAAGTGTGAACTATACCAACGACGTGCTGAACACTACGCTGAACACCCGCCTCAACGAAACGTTCCGCATGACTTTCCGCAACGACTGGCTGGAACTCACCGGATCCTACCGGCTGGGCTTCAACCAGGCAAACTATTCCCTTGCGGACAAAGCCACCACCAATTACTTCAACCATGTGGCCACAGGCGAAATATTCATCAACCTGCCGTGGAACATGATCCTTTCCAGCAGGACAAACTATAACTTCTATCGCGGTTACGGCGACAATGTAAGCCGCGACATGGTGATGTGGAATGCCGACCTGTCGCAACAGTTCCTCAAAAACAAGCGCGGCACCATCAAGATCAGCATTTATGACATTCTCAAACAAAACAAGAACAACATACGCACTACCACCGACAATTATATCGAAGATGTGCGGTCGAACACCATCGGCAGTTTCATCATGATCAGTTTCTCGTACCGTTTTAATTCACTCAGCAGCAGCAGTAGTCAGCAGAACAACAGCAGTCCGGACGGGATGCGATACCGCATGTTTGAAAGAGGAGGCGGTGGCGGTATGCCCGGAGGAGGAGGATGAATGCCGCCCATGCGATAGATATATGCTGATATTTGGCGGCTCCGAGAATTATGTCGAAATACCGAGCGATTTATCCATAAACATTTGCCTTTTTGAGATTTTGCTTTTACCGTATTGGATTATTTGCAGATATGCCGGAAAAGCATTTATTTTGAAGATTTAAAATTTTCGCCTTATGTCGGTTTTTCATCACTTAGTGCCTCCCGTCAGATGGGGGATTATTGGTTGCGGGGATGTGTGCGAAGTGAAAAGTGGTCCCGCGTTCTACAAAACAGATGGTTCGTCACTGGTGGCAGTGATGCGTCGTGACGCTGCCAAAGCGGAGGATTTCGCTCGCCGGCACGGCGTCGCCTGCTGGCATACCGATGCACAGCAACTCATTGATAACCCTGAAGTAGATGCCGTGTATGTGGCTACGCCTCCTTCCACCCATGCCGCTTATGCCGTTCGGGTCATGCGTGCCGGAAAACCAGTGTATGTGGAAAAGCCTATGGCGACCTCTTATGCCGAATGTTTGGAAATGAACAGGGTGGCTGAACAGACAGGCATGCCCTTGCTGGTTGCTTATTACCGGCGCAGTTTGCCTTACTTTCTTTGGGTGAAAAAGTTGTTGGATAGCCGGTGCATAGGAACGCCGCATCTGGTGCGCGTCGATTTTCGTGCAGCGGCAAGCGGTCGGGACAAGGATGACAAACATCTGCCGTGGCGCGTACAACCGCACATATCCGGCGGCGGCTATTTTTACGATATGGCATGCCACACACTGGACATACTTGATTTTTTACTGGGAGAAATATCGGAAGTGCACGGGTTCACGGCAAATTGCGCCGGACTGTACGATGCAGAAGACACCGTAACAGCTTGTTTTCGTTTTTCTTCGGGTGTTATCGGATCGGGGGAATGGTTATATGCGTCCCCCGAAAACGAACAACCTCATGATTACGTGGAAATAAAAGGAAGTAAAGGCATCATAAGTTTTTCCACATTCTCGTTTGCGCCTGTTTTGTTGCATAAAGATACCGCAAAAACATGCGAAGAATGGAATTTTTCCCGTCCCGAACACATCCAGCAACCCATGATAAAAGACATCACCGCATTCCTGTGCGGCAAGGGAACACCTTCTTCAGACGGCATATCCGCAGCACGTACCAATCGTGTGATGGATACCATTCTCGGAAAACTTCCGCCCCCTTCTCCGGTACACGAATAAGATAACGTGCGGGAAGAACATGCAGATGGGTTATCCCGCCGCAACTTCCATCATTCTGAACGGAACGCGAATAATCGATTCATAATCTTGACCTGCTTCCAGCATATCTTCGTCATCCTCGTCGTAAAACCAATTGATGGCCACTTCGGAACCGTTTTTGTGAATGGCTTCCAACCTCTTGAAAATGTCCAAAATACATTTGGAAGAACTGGTATTGAAATATTCCAGTTGGATGTTCACCGTGCTTTGAGATTTGGCTTCTTTGGCATAACTCTCCAGCCATTCCACCAAAGGTTTGTAAAATTCGATGGAATTTTCGGGGATCGAACGTCCTTTGAGCTCAATTAATCCCTTCGACGCATCGAAACGCACGGTAGGGGTTTTAGCTGTTCCTTCAATTGATAAAGTATCCATAATCTAACTAATTAATTTTATGATGCATTTTTAAATTACTATGTCTAATCTGTAAAAACAATAATCGTCGTTGTAGGGATAAAACCGGTACATCAACTTGTGTTCCGATTTTCGTACAATGTCAATCAACCCCAACCCTCCTCCGCCTTTGGATGACAGTTTTTGGTAATTGAGGATAAATTTGTACATCTCTTTCAATTCGTCGCTGGACAAAGAATTGAGTTTGTCTATCTTTTCGGAAAGAAATTTAATTTTCTCGTTCAAAACAAAATTTCCCACCGTAATGAAATACCCGTTTCCCGGTCTTCTCAGCACAAACTGCCCGTAGTTTTTGCCGAGTTTTTCCACCAAAGGTTCCGGTACCATGTCGGAATGATGGTACAAGTTCTGAATGCATTCCACCGTAATGTTGTAAATCTTTTTCCTGTGTTTCAGGTCAATCTGAAGTTCCGCCATCCTCGCTTCCACATTTTCCAGAATAGTATTGATCTCTTCCGAGGTGATTGTGCCTTCAAATGCGAAGAGATTATCCTCTTCGCAAATTTCCGCAAACAACTGATTTACATCAAACAACTGATTTACATCGAAACTCATACAATTCAAAATACCGGTCGACGATTAAAATAGTTCGGGACAAAGATAGGGATCTTTTTCAAAAATTCCAACATAAAAACAAATTTTTATATTTATTTGATTAAGAATTTATCATATCTATATTTTTCCCTTATACGGAGAAAACAATAAAAAGTTGCTTTTTTTTCGTTTTTTTATTCCTGTTACCTGTAGATCACTATAAATCATGTATTTTTGCGTCATTAATTCGGATAAACGATGCTTCGAATGTTGTTTTTAGGTACGGGCACATCGCAAGGTATTCCGGTAATTGCCTGTCCTTGCGAAGTTTGCGCCTCCTCTGATGCAAAAGATAAGAGATTGCGTTCCTCTGTGCTGGTGCGTACCGCTACGCAAAACATTGTGATTGATTCCGGTCCCGATTTCCGGCAACAGATGCTGCGTGCAGGCGTACGGAGGCTGGACGCCATCCTGTTTACGCACGGGCACAAAGACCACACGGGAGGTATGGATGACGTGCGTGCATATAATTATGTGCAGCGGCAACCGATGAACGTGTATGCCGAAAAACGGGTGCAGGAAACTCTCAGAATGGAATATGCTTACGTTTTTGCACGGAAAAAATATCCGGGCATCCCGGAAATAAAAATGCACACCATATCCACAAAAAATTTCTGCATCAACGGAGAAACGCTCATCACACCCATACGTACCCTGCACCTGAATTTACCCATACTTGGCTTCCGCATCGGAACGCTGGCTTATCTGACAGATACCAACCATATTGCCGAAACGGAAAAACAAAAATTGCACGGACTGGATTGCCTCGTGGTGAACGGCTTGCGAAAAGAACCGCACATTTCCCATTTTACGCTCAACGAAGCCATTACACTCATCGAAGAACTGCAACCGCGCAAAGCGTATATCACCCACATCAGCCATCAAATGGGATTCCATGAACAGGTGCAGGCAACGCTTCCGCCCAACATATATCTCGCCTATGACGGGCTGGAGGTGACAGTATAACAAAATGAATGCCCGATGTTGCGCCGGACAAAAATGCACCAGACGTCCGGTAAATTTTCGACCGGAAGTTGCGCAAGTTGCGCAATCGTGACGTTTTCCGGATGATGTGCTATATTAACCGGTAAATATTTTTTATCCGTCTGTGGATAATATAATTTATTTCCGTAAATTTGCATCGAAATTACACGTGAAAATATCATACAAATAATGGAATATAATACCGCCCAAAAGAAATTGGCGTTACCCGAATATGGACGCCACGTGCATCTAATGGTGCAACATGCCGTACACATCAACAACAGGGAAGAACGCAATTTCGCCGCCCGATCCATCATCGGTGTGATGGGAAACCTGCAGCCCCATCTGAGGGACATTCCCGATTTCAAGCATAAACTGTGGGATCATCTGTTCATCATATCCGATTTCAAGTTGGATATTGATTCCCCCTATCCCGTTCCGACGCCTGAAAAATTGATGGAACGCCCCAACACGATACCCTATTCTCAAGGACACATCAGGCAGCGTCATTACGGGAAAATTCTGGTGGACATGATTCGCGAGGCCGCCAAAATAGAAGATTTGGAAGCGCGCAGGTTGCTGGTGCAATTGATCGCCAACCAAATGAAAAAGACCTATGTGGCATGGAATCGCAGCGAAGTATCCAACGAACAGATATTGAGAGATATTTGGGATATTTCGGACGGGAAAATCGACATTGAGCCGGACAGCATACGGATTTTGGATACGCCGGACAACAGCAGGGAAAACCAGCCTGTCCGCAACCAAAGGACAAAAAAGAAACGGATTGCCGGCGGGGAAAGGAAATAAACCGGTATGGCAACGTTCAAAATAGAGGGCGGACGCCGCTTATGTGGAGAATTGCACCCGCAGGGTGCAAAAAACGAAGCATTGCAGGTAATCTGCGCTTGCCTGCTTACCGAAGAGCCGGTAACGATTCACAATGTACCGGACATCAGGGACGTGAACATCCTGATAGACCTGTTGCAAAGTCTTGGCGTGTCCGTCACACGGACAGGGGCAAAAGATTATTTGTTTTGTGCCAAAAACGTGGATGCAGACGCATTGGACTGCCCGGAAATACAGAATAAGGCGGCTTCTCTGCGTGGCTCCATCCTCATCATCGGACCTTTGCTGGCGCGCTTCGGGAAAGGCGTCATTGCACGTCCGGGAGGCGACAAGATCGGCAGACGCCGTCTGGATACTCATTTTTTCGGTTTCGAGAAGTTAGGCGCCTCGTTCGAATACAACGATAAAAAAGGCTGTTTCCACGTGTCGGGCAAACCGTTGAAAGGCGCATATATGTTGCTGGACGAAGCATCGGTAACCGGTACGGCAAATATCCTGTTGGCGGCAGTCATGGCGCGGGGCGTTACCACTATCTACAATGCCGCCTGCGAACCGTATATCCAGCAACTTTGCCGGATGCTGACACGTATGGGCGCAAAAATCGGAGGGATAGGCTCCAACCTGCTGACCGTTGAAGGAATGGAGCGATTGGGCGGCTGCGAACATACATTGCTGCCCGACATGATAGAAGTAGGCAGTTTTATCGGACTTTCCGCCATGACTGGTTCGGAAATCACCATTCGCAATGTCGCTTACGACCAATTGGGCATTATTCCACAATCATTCAGCCGGTTGGGCATACATCTGGAACGACGCGGCGACGACATCCACATCCCCCCGCACAGCGAATATCGCATAGAAACGTTCATAGACGGATCCATCATGACCATCGCCGACGCTGTATGGCCCGGCTTGACGCCCGACCTGTTGAGCATTTTTCTGGTGGTTGCCGTACAAGCATCGGGCAGCGTATTGATACATCAAAAGATGTTTGAAAGCCGCTTGTTTTTTGTAGACAAATTAATTGATATGGGCGCCCGCATCATCCTCTGCGACCCGCATCGCGCCACAGTTATTGGACTGGGCAACAGGCAGCGGCTGAAAAGCACTGTGATGACGTCGCCCGACATACGCGCTGGTGTCGCCTTGCTCATAGCGGCGCTCTGCGCAGAAGGCACCAGCATCATCCACAATATTGAGCAGATTGATCGCGGATACGAACACATTGACGAACGTCTGAACAAAATAGGCGCAAATATCTCAAGAATAGAAACCGGAAACCCCTTGTGAGCGCAAAAACGCAAATTTTTATTATTGGTATTTTCTGTTCAGAATTTCATTGGCAATGACTGCCTGACGAATGTCGAAATCATAACTGCCCTCAGGCGCGACGTTTTCGCCTGCATTTGCTTCCGCCCCCGCAGGAATGGCATAAAATGCACGTTCCTGCTCGTTCAAAATACTTGCCACGAACACGGTATTGCTGGATACGGCATATTCCGAAACTTCGGGAACAGTTGCCGGAGATTCCGCATGAGGCATCACCGTTTCATACAATTCGGCTTCTTCCGCCTCGAATGTTTCATATCCTTCGTATGATTCTTCTTGCCGCATCACCTGTCTCCCGGACGGAAATTCCGTAACTGTTCCGGCTTCCTCAACATCATCGGGGAAGGGTTGCTGCCGCTTCATCTCCTGCTGTTTTTTCGCCTTGAGGTATTTCTCCAGGATTCCACCCAATATGGCTATCAGAGCAATGATGATGTACGAAATGGTACCGGTGTCAGCTTTCATGATGATTCAATAAACGGGAAAACTGTAAGGCGAAGTAACACGGCCACCGTTCGAATAACCGACGCTTGCACCGATAGTGATATGGGGCGTAATGCGATAATCTATGCCGATGTGTATGGCTTCGCGAGGCGCACCGTAAGGAAGCGTATGAAGCGAGGGACTGACATTTTTCATCATTGATCCGTTCGCGCTCCACTTTTCGTTCAACAGGTAAACGCCTTCAGCGTATATGTACATGCCTGTTGCAGACCGTTTTTTTGACGTTTCCGCCCTCTGTCCGGGCGTCAGACCGTATTGCACCACACCTGCACCTGCATTCAGAAAAAGGCGCGGAGCAACTTGAAAACCGATTTCAGGCGCAAAAAAACAAGCAGAACCGAATAGCGGAGAAAACATAATGCCTGTATTCACCGACATTCCGGCGTAATGAGGTTTAAACGTATCTTCCCCTTTCGGTTCCTGCGCGGAAACCGATACGGTCAATGCCAACAATATGACTATTCCTGTTTTTTTCATGACCACCAAACATAAAATTCAGTGTACAAAAATACGTATTTCTTTACGGAAATCCAAATTTTTTAAAAAATAAAGAATTTTATGAAGCAGTTTGAACCGTCAGGTTGGCGGGGCAGCCTGTACAGCCTGCCGTAACGGTTGCCTTGTCTGTGTCGGAAAAAACGGCGGTCACCTGCGTTTGTTTGTGTACAAGCGCAAACAGGAAAGCATATATGCCGTAGCCGTCACACTCCATGCGGACGTGGCTGTTGCCCTGCCATGCGTCGATTTTTGCCAGTTCGCCCGACCGTTCCAGCCGTTTCATTTCGCGTCCGACGCTCCGTTCAACGTCCGCACCTTTGTAATAATAGTTGTGCAGAACGAAACTCCTGTAATAGGCTGCCGTTTCCAGCCTGAGGGAAAGGGCGGCAAAGGCGTTGCGGTAATACGGCGTGATTTGTTTAGCACGGGCGGAATAACCGTCGCCAAAACCGGTATCGTCCGCCGCAATACGCGGACACACCTGCACAGTAATGGCGCCGCGCCGCAGCATAAAATCTTTTTTTGGTAACACATGTCCCGCACCATGCAGAAGCACGGGCAGGATGTCCAAATGCAACATTTCTGCGAGGTAGAAAGCGCCGTGATGGAAACGCCGGATAGAACAATCCTCCGAACGTGTCCCTTCGGGAAATACCGCAACGGAATATCCCTCGCGTACCAACACCGACAATTGCTTCACACTGTTTTCGATGCCACCGGATACGGGATAAAAGTCCGCATAGCGTATCAAACGCTTGTAAAACGGATTGTTCCACACCCATTCATTGGTGAGGATGACCATGCGGGGCGTGAGCATCATCAGACACATCAGGTCAATGTGCGCCTGATGGTTGCAGATGATCACCGCCGGTTTGTCAAACGTTTCGCCCGAAAGATTTTCATACCTGAACGATACGCCGGGTATCCGTTTTACGGTGAAACGGGCGACGGCGCACAGGAAACGGTGATAAAGCAGTTTTCTTTTCCTGTATGACACGGTACGCCGCTCTGCCGCCACCTGCCGGCTACCGCCAAACAGAATGCTGCCGAAAACGGTGATAGCCAGTGATCCTACGAGAAAGGCGGCAAATGCGTAACCGGATGCCAGCAAGCGACGCACCGTAACAGGGATTGTGCGCGGTCCGTACCGGTTGACGGTAAGCCAGCGGAAAATAAACGGAGGAAGCAGGTAGGCCATCATCACCACCGAAAACATGCCCACCATAGTGACATTTGCCAGCGATCTCATGGCGGGATGCTGCGCAAAAATGAGCACGCCGATGCCGGTAAACATGATGAGCGCCGACAGGATGATGCTGTTCTTGTACGATGCCAGCATCTTGCGCTTGCGGGCGTATTCATAGATCAAGCCTTCGGTAATGAAAATGGTGTAATCGTCGCCCTGCCCGAAAATGAACGTTGCCAGAATGATATTCACGATGTTGAAACGGATGCCGCATATCTGCATGATGCCCAGAATCCACACCCAACCGACTGCCAGCGGGAGAAAGGACATGATGCTGAGTTCTATCCGTCTGAAGGAAAAGACAAGGAAAATAAAGACAACACATCCGCAGACGTAAAGTACGTAGTTGAAATCATCGTACAGTGCGTCCACCATGCGTTGCCCCATGCTGCGGGAATCAAGCACGAAAGCGGACGAAGAATGTGTTTTCAGAACGTCTTTCAAAGCGGCGGTGCGTGTTTTGTTGCAGTACAGCAGCGTAATCACCATGGTTTTTCCTTCGTCTTGCGCCAAATAGTTGCCTGTTGCCGGCGTGAGCGGATCGAAATAAGCCCCGTCCTGCACGGAAAAATCCTTACGGAGCAATTCCGCGAACGATCCGAAAGCATTTTTGCGGAAGCCTTCCGCCACAGCCTGTCTGTCCACTTGCTGCAACAGTTCGTCCCGTCGCGGTTGCCAAAAAGCGTTCCATCGTTCAATCCGTCTTTGCTGTTCCTCCTGAGAAGGCAGAAATGAAGCTATCCCTGCGACATTTTCCACCCACCCCGTTTTATGCAGGGAATCCATCAATTCTACATTCCGTTCGTAAGCTGCCAATGCTTCGTCTGTCGTCCCGCCTTCCACCAGAAAATACACCACATCCTGCCCCGCCTTTTCCAACGACTGCATCCGTTCGTTCATCTCGGTTCGCTGAGCATCGGTCATATAGTTGATTTTGTGCATGTCTGCCTCAAATTCGGCAAAGCGGCTCAGGTACAGGAAAAGCGCCGTCAGCAGCAGTGCGGACAATAAAACCGGCTTTTTGCGTTCGGGGGCGAAACGGGCAAATTTGCCGAATATCAAACGTTCTTCTTCCGTCGCCGGATTCAGGTCTTCCGTGACATTACCCCGCACCAGATGCGGCAAAAACACCAGCACGAACAATATGCTGCCGACGAGCAACAGCGAGCCGAACAGTCCGAAGTCGCGCATGGCGTCCGAAGAGATGAACAGCAAGCTGAAGAAAGCCCCTACGGTGGTGATGTTGCCGGTAAGCAAAGGAGGAATGATTTCCCGCAACGCTTGTTTCCTGTCTTTCCTGTGGCGGATGTGGTCGATAAAATGCAGCGGGTAGTTGACCGCTATGCCGATGAACACGGTGCCTATGCCGACGGCTATAAACGAAACGCTGCCTTTGAAAAGCGCCATCACACCCAATGCAAACAGCCAGCCGAACAATACGGATACGAACACCAGCAGGATGTTGCGTGCATTGCGAAAGAAATATGCGAGCAGCGACAAAATCAATATCACGGACAGCACAGCCGCCAACATGCTGTCCTTTTTGATACGTTCCGCATTGGTGACCGCTATGGCAGGCGCTCCGAAACAGCTGACGCCAACGCCGGAAAACTCCTTCTCCGTTTCCCGCATGGTTTGTTCTATCATGCGCAGCAGCAAGGCGTTGTTACCCGTTTCCCCCGAACCGTAAGGCGAAGTGATGAATACCATTCCCTTTTGCCCGTTGGCAGAAAAAATGTAACCGTTGTTCACCTCGTCGCTGCCTGCCTGCAAGTTGGTCAAAGCCGCGAGCAACGGCGAAAAAAGATGCAGCGGATCTGTCGCGATATTGCGCTTCATCATGCCGCCCGACGGCAGTAACAGCAACCGCTTGTCATCCCTGAGCTGTACGGACACAAAGTCCTGCTGCTGCAACAGGGAATCCATGCGCAGGTAGGCGGCTTCGGTGAGAAAATACGGTGCATTGCCGATGATAAAGTCCGCAAGTTTGAGGAAACGATCATCATCCACCTGTGCGATAACTTCGGGAATCACATGCAGGCTGTCCCTTGCATCCAACAAAACCGTGAAACGGTCAATCGCCCTCATGATGCGAACGGCGGGAATACTGTCTGCAGTTTTGGTAAAACCGATGATCAGCCTGTCCGAATTTCCGATGTGCCGGTACACCGCATTGATATGCGTTCCGGATTCATCGTCGGGCAGAAATTCGGCAATATCCTCCCTGTAATCCAGCCGCAAGAGAGAAAACAACAAACCTGCCGTTGTCGCTGCAAGCAAACACACCAGCAACGTTTTGCGTACAACAAAATAATCGTAGAGAAAAACAAAAAGACGAATCATGGCGGCAAATATAAGGATTTATTTCCATTCGGTACACAGCCGAAAAGTTCACGGAATGTACGGATTCCCTTTTGCTTCGACAGTATCTGCGACCGCTGTCAGGTGAAAAATAAATCACAGCGTCTAAATTTTTTTGCCATTGTTGATTGATTTATAAATTTTTGTATCTTTGCAAATATTGAATTATTAAAAAAGTACTTATGATATCAAACATTCATTTAAGCAAGGTTCTGTGTGTCTTGATGTTGTTTTCTGCAAGTGTGACGGCAACAGGGCAACAGGTACGCAAGATTACGCGGATAGACCGCGATTGGAAGTTCTATTTGGGGGATGTTGAAAACGCTCAAGTCGCCAGTTTTGACGACAGCAAGTGGCGGCAACTTGATGTCCCGCATGATTGGAGTATTGAGGGCGATTACGATCAGGAGGCGGCGACCAAACGGGGCGGCGGTTATCTGCCTTCGGGCATCGGATGGTACCGCAAAACTCTCACCCTACCCAAGTCGGATGCTGGGAAGCGTGTGTTCATCGAGTTTGGCGCCGTGATGGCAAACAGCGATGTGTGGGTCAACGGGTATCACTTGGGACACCATCCCTTCGGCTATGTGCCGTTGCTCTATGACCTGACCGACCACGTTACTTTTGACGGGAAGCCCAACATCATTGCCGTTAAAGCGGACAATACCCTGCAACCGGCATCGCGCTGGTACACCGGCGCCGGCATATACCGCCACGTGGATTTGATCACGGTAGATCCCGTGCATCTGGAACGCTACGGTGTATTTATCACCACGCCCGAAGTCAACAAGGACAAGGCAGTGGTGTCCGTACAGGCATCCGTAGCTAACCTCTCTGCCAAAAGCAGGAATTTGACGGTACAAACCGTTATCACCTCACCTTCGGGCAAAAGTTTGAAATCGGCGGCAACGCCACTTACCGTCAAAGCAGGCGAAACGGCAATCTGTGAACAGACCATTGCCGTCACCGCTCCGGAGTTGTGGGACATCGAAGCGCCCAATATCTACACAGCGGTAACCACCGTTTCGGAAGGGAAAAACACCGTTGACGACCAAAAAAACACTTTCGGCATCCGCTTTTTTGAATTTAAATCCGAAACAGGGTTTTGGCTGAACGGGCGTAATTTAAAGATACTGGGTGCCTGTGTTCACCATGACGGCGGCGCGGTAGGTTCCGCTGTACCGGCTTCTGTGTGGGAACGGCGTATCGAACGGCTTAAGGCAGTGGGATGCAACGCGCTCAGAGGCGCTCACGCCCCGATGGATCAATCCTTCTACGACCTTTGCGACCGCATGGGCATGTTGCTGCTGGACGAAGTGTTCGACACCTGGACATCCGCCAAGCCCAATGGCGAAAAGGCGTATAACCTCTATTTCAACGAATGGTGGGATAAAGACACCGAAGTTGCCATCAAACGGGTGCGCAACCATCCGAGCATCGTTTTGCTGAGCCTCGGCAATGAAATCCGCGACAATGTGAACAGTCCCGAAGGAAGACAACGTTTCCTCGACCTGCGCGACCTCACCAAACGCCTCGACCCGACGCGCCCCATCACGATGGCGTTGTTCCGTGCGCAACCTATGGGCTTGTACGAGAACGGTTTCTCGGAAATGCTGGACGTCATCGGACAAAACTATGGCGAAATGGGTTTGATTGTCGCATGGAGAGGCAAAGAGGGCAGAAAAATCATCGGTACGGAAAATACGCCTGCGCGTAGCGGATGGTTAGTGGCAAGAGATAATCCCCAATACACGGGCATGTTCATCTGGACAGGCGTGGATTATCTCGGAGAGGCTGACTGGCCACAAACCACGTGGAGTGAATCGCTTTTCGACCGCAACGGCGGATGGCGGCATTTCTCGTGGGAGCGCCAAAGTTGGTGGACAACCAAGCCTATGGTGCACATCGTCCGCAGAGATGACGGCGTGAGCCGTCCCATCAGAGGCGGCGGATGGACTGACGACTGGACACCAAGCACCGATCTGGACACAGCAAGAGTGACCGTGTACAGCAACTGCGAAGAAGTAGAGTTGTACCTTAACGGTAAATCGCTGGGCAAAAAAAACGTTCCTGCCGACGATGCACCCATCGCATGGGCTGTGCCGTATGAAAAAGGCACCATCAAGGTTATCGGACGCAACGGCGGTACGGACGTGGCGGAACATGCGCACACCTCAGCGGCGGAACCCGCCATGTTGGTACTCGAACCCGAAAAAACAGATCTGATCAACGACTGGGATGAAGTGGTATATGTGACCGCTACCGCAGTGGACAAAAACGGCGTCCGATCGCCCAACGTCCCCGTCAAGATAAAATTTGACATCAGCGGCCCGGGTGAAATCGTGTCGGTGGACAATAGCGACAACCTCAGCCACGAACGGTACAAAGCCAAAGAACGCACCACTTACAAAGGCAGAGTAATAGCCATCATAAGAGCCACAGCCGACTCAGGCGACATCAAACTGACGGCGTCTGCGGATGGCATGGAAAACGTGTCGATCACTGTACGGGCAAAAGCGAAATAACGCAATTTTGCCGGTTGAATCAAATCACTGCCGAGTCGGAAGGTCAAACCGGACGACCCGGCAGTATTATGTAATGTTTATTTCTTGACAACGCGAAGGTACGGGAAACGTGAAATGCAAAAGCAATGCACCCAAAGATCCCGATATTTTGATGTTCATCCGACAGGCAAGTAAACTATCTTTTTTCCTGCGAAAAACGGTTCGGCAAAAATATTGCCGATGGGAAAAATGGCAGCTTTTGTACGATAGACGTCAAGTTCGTCATCCATGTTACCGCCTTTGAGGAATATAACGCCGTTGGGTTGCTCGTGCAAACGGCGGGACAGGAATTTTCCATCCATCCAACTCATGAACGTCCGGACAGAGGTCACTGCGCGACTTACCGCAAAATCGTACTGTCCTTTCAAGTCTTCGGCGCGGATGTGTTGCGTGGTGACGTTGTGCAATCCCAGCGTTTCCGTGATGGCGGCAACCACTTTCAGTTTCTTCCCGATACTGTCAATGAGGTGAAAATGCGCATCGGGAAAAAGTATTGCCAGCGGTATTCCCGGGAATCCGCCTCCTGTGCCTGCATCGAGTATCCGCGCTTCCGGCATGAATGTGATGAACTTGGCAACAGCCAGCGAATGGAGTACGTGGTGTTCGTACAAATTGTTGATGTCCTTGCGGGAAATTACGTTAATGCGCGCATTCCATTCCCTGTAGAGTGGCAGCAGCATGTCGAACTGCTCGCGCTGCTGTGCCGAGAGGCGGGGAAAATAGCGGGATATGACGTCCGTTGTCATTCTGATTCATGGGGCGATATCGTCTTTCAGGATGTTCTGCAACAGTTCCCGTGCGCGGTACAGTTGTGCTTTTACCGTTCCTATGGGCAATTCCATTTCTTCGCCGATTTCTTCGTAGGAGTATTCGTAAAAATAACGCAGTTCCACCAGTTTACGGTAGCGAGGTTTGAGTTTTGCCACCACTGACCGCAGCAGCATAATTTTTTGTTCCGAAATCAGGCGTTCTTCCGGCGTAGGCTGTTCTGCGCGGATATCGGCGGATGTAGATTCGATGTTTGTTGCGGCATCGTCAATGGAAACGTTTGTGACTTTTTTCTTGCGCATAAAGTCAATAGCTGCATTGGAGGCAATTTTGAACAACCATGTGCTGAACGCAAAATTGGGCGTGTATTGACGGATATGCTTGAATGCTTTACCGAAAGCTTCTATCATCAAGTCTTCGGCGTCGGTGCTGTTGTTGACCATTTTCAGCAGCATGAAATAAATGGAATCGCGGTAACGAGCCATCAAGTCGGCATAAGCCTTCTGGTCGCCTTCGATTGCTTGCCGGACAAGTTCCACATCCAGCCGCGCCTTGTCGGATAATGAGGGGTTGAGATCTAATTCCATTTGCGATTCATTAGGATTTTATTGAACAAATACGCATAGGCGTAAAAAAACGGCATTGCCAAATCAAAAAACAGCGCATAGGGCGCAGCAACTTTTGCCTTGAACCGTTTGGCTGCGACGCCAAAAATAATCAGGAAAATGATTGTCCGCAGCAAATATATGCCCAATATGTATTGCCACAGCAAGGAACAGCACATCAAAAAAACGAGTGACGCCCACATCGGCAATCGGGAAAACGGTTCGAAAAACAGCAGAAACCGATATATTCGTTTGTAATTGCTACTTGCGTTGAAATGTCCGCACAGTTTTTGCATCCAGCCGGAAAACGGTTCTTGCGAGCAATAGGTATGTGCGTTGTGCGATAGAGATACCGCCACGTTTTTTCTCGTGGCCGCCTGACTTACCAACAAATCCTCGTCGCCGGACAGAATATGGGCATGATTGGCAAATCCGTTGTTCGCGAAATAGATCGATTTTCTGTATGCCAGATTTTTACTTGTCCCCGTGCAGGGCATCCCGCACATTGCGAATCCGAAATACCGCAATGTGTTGAAGCAGGAGACGTAGTTCATCCATTTGTCGGCCAGACTCGTTCCGCCCAAATAACCGCCGTGTCCCAACACAATATCTTTTTTATCCGTGAAATACCTGCTCATGGATTTTATCCACAGGTTACTCGCCGGACGGCAGGTGGCGTCGGTGAACAGCAGCCATTCGTATTGTGCGGCTTTGATACCTATGGAGGCGGCGAATTTTTTGCTGTTGAGAAATGGCGTATCATTTTTGATGATGGTGCTGCGCAGGTGCGGATAGCGAATTTTCAGGGCAGACAACACCACTTCCGTGTCGTCTTCCGAACAGTAGTTCACCACTATCACCTCATACACGGGATAATCCTGATTCAGCACCGTCTCGAGATGCTGCAACAGCTCGTCGCTTTCGTTGCGGGCACAGATAATGACCGAAACAGGAGGCAGTGGTACGTCCGGTTTTTTTGTGTTCTTTTTTTCTTTCCGGCACACGGGACGAGCGTAGATGAAAAAACAGTAACATATCTGAATGAATACGGTAAACGCAAATATACACAATGCGACCCTGAAAAAACAATCCGACTGTTTGAAAAAGTCCACTTAAATTTGAATAAAAAACAGTGCAAAGTAGGCGATTTTTTTTAAAAAATCAAAATAACGAGAATAGATATTCAAAAATATTTTATACTTTTGGAGGTCAAAATAAACGTTATCAATATGACCACAAGAAGAGAATTCATCAAACGCGCAGGCGTCGGCTTGGCGGCTGTCGGCGCGGCTCCCACACTTTTTCCGGAAGAACTTCACGCTCGCCCTTCGACAGGATTTGAAAAGGACATTTTTAAAGTATCTATGGCGGGTTACAGTTTTGCGAAATTTAATCTGGAAGATTCGCTGAAAATGATGCGCCGGATGGATGTGCATTATTTGTGTATCAAGGATTTTCATCTCCCGCTGGACAGCACGGACGAACAAATCAAAGCGTTCCATGCACAACTTGCCGAAAGCAATGTGACGGGATACGGCGTAGGCCCCATTTACATGCGGGCGGAAGCCGAAATAGACAGGGCGTTTGCCTATGCTAAGCGGGTGGGCGTAACACTGATTGTAGGCGTGCCCAACTACGAACTGCTGCCCTATGTGGACAAAAAGGTAAAAGAATACGATTTCCGATATGCCATTCATATTCATGGCCCCGATATCAAGGAATATCCGAACGCCAAAGATGTGATAGACCACGTGAAAGACCTCGACCCGCGCATCGGGCTGTGTCTGGACGTGGGACACGATGTCCGCGCCGGTTTCGACCCTGTGGATGACCTGAAAAATTACCATGAACGGGTGTTCGATATCCACATCAAAGATGTAACCGCCGCTGGAAAGGAAGGCAAAACCTGCGAAATGGGACGCGGAGTGATTGATATTCCCGCTTTTGTCCGTATGTTGCGTAGCGTGAAATACACCGGCGCATGCAGCCTCGAATTTGAAAAGGATATGACCGACCCGCTGGCAGGATTGGCAGAATCCATCGGATATTTCAAAGGTGTGATTACCGCAACGAAATCATAAAAATTCATCATACAAATATTTAAAATGTCAAAAAATCTGTTCCTCTGCAGCGTTTTGCTCGGCGCAATAGCCTGCAACCAACAACCCTCCGCCCCAGAAGCGGGAAATAAAGAACAACCGCCTGCCGCTACGAATATAAAAGAACTCTCGTTTGAAGCGCTTTTCCGTAAAACAGAACCGGCAGAATTGACGGACAATGTATTTAAACTCGTCGGACAGGATTACACGGTCATCACCGCCGGAGGAGAAACGGATTTCAACTCCATGACAGCTGGTTGGGGCGGTTGGGGCGTGTTGCTGAACGCACCCTCCACGTGGTGCATGTTGCGGGCAAACCGCTACACGCTCGAACTCATGAAACGCGAGAAAACCTACACCATGAGCTATTTCCCCGATGAATACAAGGAACAGGTGCTCTACTACGGCAGTCAATCGGGACGCAACAGCGACAAGATGAAAAACAGCCCGCTCACGTGGGTGAAAACGCCCAACGGCAACATCGCTTACAAAGAAGCACGATTAGTGGTGGAATGCAAACTGACGGAAGTGACTACCGTTGCGCCCGGCGACTTTTATTCGGACAGCGGTAGAGAATTCATTGAAAGCGGATTCAACGATGCGAAAGATTACCATAAACTCGTGTTCGGCGAAATCACCGGCGTTTGGATAAAAAAGCAGTAAAAATTTTGCCGGTACGGATTTTTAACCTACTTTTGTGCCAGATTTTGTCCCGTTGTGTAATGGTAGCACTACAGATTTTGGTTCTGTCTGAATAGGTTCGAATCCTGTCGGGACAACGCTTCGGTTTTTTATATTTGGTTCTATGGAAAAAAATAAAACGCCGACAGGCACTCACAAGGCGATATGCGAAGACGAGGCATACCCGTTGGCAGGCAAAAAAATACAGAATGACGCAAATGGCCGTGATAGAATAACTGATTTTTTGTTCCACTTTTATTTGTTGATAGAAACGCCGCATTGTTAATCAAAAAATTGAACGCTGCAAAGAAGGAAGAAAAAGAAATGTACAATCTCCACTCCAGAGAGACGATTTTTTTGCCTGTGTGAGAATTTTCATGTACGTTTGCGAATAAATACGGAATGTCGGATGTTATTCAAACAATTGATATTGCTGGCGATTATAGGTTGTTTTTTGCCTGTTGTCGCTCAGGAACGCGGTGATGTGCTGCGTACGGTAGTGATTGACCCGGGACACGGAGGCAAAGACCCCGGTACCATCGGGAGGTTGCTGAAAGTGCGGGAAAAAGACATTGTGCTGGACGTATCGCTGCAATTCGGGAAAATGATAGAACAGGCATATCCCGACATCAAAGTGATTTACACCCGCAAAACGGATGTGCTCATCGACCTTTACAAACGGGGCGACATTGCCAACAAAGCGCAGGCCAACCTGTTCATCTCCATCCATGCCAACTGGAACGAAAAGACGACGCCTATGGGCGCGGAGACCTATGTGATGGGGAACAGCAGGTCGAAAGACAATCTGGAACTTGCCAAACGCGAAAATTCCGTCATCCTGATAGAAGACAATTACACGGAACGCTACGAGGGGTTTGACCCCAATTCCACCGAATCCTACATCTACTTCTCATTGCTGCAAAACGCCTATCTCAACCAGAGTCTGAGTTTCGCCGCAGAGGTGCAGGAGCAGTTCAAAGCCGTCGGACGGGTTGACCGAGGCGTGAAAGATGCGAATTTTCTGGTTCTGTGGAAAACCACCATGCCCAGCGTACTGGTAGAACTCGGATTTGCGTCCCATGCCGAGGAAGAAAAGTTTCTGGCATCCAAAGAAGGACGAAAACAGCTTGCCGTTTCGCTTTTTGATGCTTTTTGCATCTATAAAAAGAAAATAGACGAGCGCGATGCGCTGAATACGGCGACCGTTCAGGAAAAGAAGCCCGAAGAACTCGACCGCCCGTCTGCCGGAGAAACATCCGTCGTTCCGGCAGAGGAAAAAACAGAGCCGGTGAAGGTAGAATTTTGCGTACAAATCGCCACCTCCGGTAAGCCCGTAGAACCGACGCCGCAAAATTTCAAGAAACACAAGAACGTGGAACGCATACAATCGGGCGCTAATTTATACAAATACGTAGTGGGCAGAACGTCCAACTACAGTGACACGCAGTACACCCTCACGATGATGCGCGCCGATTTCAAGGACGCCTTCGTGGTGGGTATCATCAACGGTAAAATCGTGCCGGCAAGAGATGCGTTGAAAGCGTTGAAATGAGCATGAAAAACAAGAAAGTACTGATTCTTACTTATTATTGGCATCCCTCTGGAGGTCCGGGCGTACAGCGCTGGCTGAAATTCGTCAAGTATCTCCCTTCGTTTGGCATTACGCCCGCAGTGCTCACCGTGAAGCCGGAATGCGCCGAATATCCCGTAATCGACGAATCGCTCGGAACAGACCTTGCCGCCGATCTGGAAATATACCGTACGGACTGTAAAGGCATGTACGACTTGTACAAAAAAATCGCCCGTGTTAAAACCGCGCCGTACAGCGGCTTTGCCAATGAGGGCAATCCCACTCTCCTGCAAAAGGCAGCCCGTTTCATACGCGGAAACTTTTTCCTCCCCGACGCGCGGCGAGGATGGGTAAAATATGCGTTCCGCGAGTCGTGTCGCATCATCGAACAGCAGGACATTGCCACCGTGATCACCACCGGCCCTCCCCATTCCACCCATCTGACCGGATGCAAACTCAAGCGAAAATACGGCATCCGGTGGATTGCCGACTTCCGCGACCCGTGGACAAACATTCAGTACAAATCGTTCCTGTATCAAACAGGATGGGCGCGAAAAAAAGACCTCGAATACGAGCGGCAGGTGTTGCGCCTGTGCGACGTTCTGCTGTTGGCAGTGGACGAACGGGCGCGGCTGCAAAAAATCCATCCGGACATATCGCCGGATAAGATGTTGTTCGTGCCCAACGGTTACGACGAAGAGGACTTTGCAGGAAAGACGCCGCAAAATCCTCTTCACCCCCTCATTACTTACACCGGCACCATAGCGGCAAATTATCCTTTGGACGGCCTTTTGCAGGCGTTGGCGCAACTTGCCGACCTGCCTTTCACCCTGCGTTTCGTAGGCAAGGTGGACGAAAAAACACAAGCCGCCTGCCGACAACGGTTGGGCAACCGTGTTGAGTTTATCCCTTTTGTGCCGCACGGCAAATCCATTGATTACCTGATGTCCTCATCGGTATTGCTGCTGGTTAATGCCCGTGTGGAAGGAGTACAATTCCTGTTGCACGGGAAAATCTTCGAATATCTCGCTTCGGGAAAACCCATCCTGTTGCTGGGAGCGCCCGAAGGAAAATCGGCGCAAATTATCCGTGAAGCAGGCGCAGGACAAGCCTTTGACTACAATGATGCAGACGGCATCAGCCGTTTCTTGTCCGAACAGTGCGCCCATCCAGCGCCCCATGCCCATCCCGAGTATGTCCGCCGTTTCAGCCGGAAACAACTGGCACAGACGTTGGCGCAAATCATCGAAAACGTCTGACGCACCGCAAGGACGACAATAATCTTCAGTTGTCGGTTTTTTATTTCCCATTCTTTTTATATCTAAGGGATGCGAAATAAATAAGCTATAACAGTTTTCCGGTGTCCCGCAGGGACGACTCCTGTGGAGGGGGGCTCCGAAGGACGGTGTGGGTTTCTCGACTGAGCAAAACCTGACACTGTC
>JAISWR010000005.1 GCA_031270985.1 Bacteroidales bacterium
ACCTTGTGCTGCAATCCGTCCGCAAAACGGGACGCATCGTGCTGGCAAGCGACGCCTCCGCGCGCGGTTCGTTCCTCAACGACATGGCGCAGAACATCACCCAACTTGCCTTCGACGAATTAGACGCACCGCCGTTGGTAGTCGGCTCGCGCAACTGGATCACGCCCGCCTACGAACTGGAAAGCGCCTTCTTCCCGCAAAAGGAATGGATCATCGACGCCATCCACGAACGCATCCTGCCGCTACCGGGGCATACCGTCACCACGCAATGGAACGACGCCGCGCTGCTGCAAAGAAGCAAAGCGGGAGTGTGAGAAAGCGGAGAGATAATTCATAAAAACGGCAAGTAAAAAGATAAAAAAAAATTCGACGTCTTGTTTTTATAAAAAAAGAACGTACCTTTGCGCTCCAAATTTTTAAGGTAAAAACAGACAAAAGCAAATAGACTTTATGCCTACAATTCAGCAATTAGTAAGAAAAGGACGGAGCAAGCTGATCGACAAAAGCAAGGCTCCCGCCTTAGACGCCTGCCCGCAACGCAGAGGCGTATGTGTGCGCGTATATACCACCACACCCAAGAAGCCCAATTCGGCTATGCGCAAGGTGGCCCGTGTGAAATTAGTGAGCCAGAAAGAGGTGAACGCCTACATACCCGGCGAAGGACACAATCTCCAAGAGCACTCTATCGTGCTGATTCGCGGCGGAAGGGTGAAAGATCTTCCGGGCGTGCGTTACCACATTATTCGTGGGGCACTGGATGCTTCCGGAGTAGAAGGACGTTTGGCAAGCCGTTCGCTGTATGGCGCCAAGAGACCAAAAAAAGGCGCTCCCACTAAAGGCGGTGCCCCTAAAAAGAAATAAGCAGATCATCAATCATACATATTAAAAATATAGGATAACTTCAATGCGCAAGACAAGCCCTAAAAAAAGAATATTGTTGCCCGATCCGGTATATGGGGACAAAGACGTTACACGGTTCGTCAACAATCTGATGTTGGACGGCAAAAAATCCACCGCGTTCGACATTTTTTACGACGCCATGAAAATGGTGGAAGAAAAAACCAAAGACGAAGATAAAACAGCGCTCGACGTTTGGCGTAAAGCGCTCGAAAACATCACACCACAGGTGGAAGTGAAAGGGCGGCGTGTAGGCGGCGCCACCTTTCAGGTGCCGATGGAAGTACGTCCCGACAGAAAAGTATCGGTGAGCATAAAAAATATGATTCTGTATGCAAGGAAACGCACCGGAAAATCCATGAGCGAAAAACTCGCCGCAGAAATTTTAGCCGCATACAAGGAAGAAGGTGGCGCTTTCAAGAGAAAAGAGGAAATGCACAGGATGGCGGAAGCCAATCGCGCTTTCTCACATTTCCGCTTTTAATCATGCAAAAATAAAGAGCACAAACAGTTAATGAGCAAAGATTTAAACTATACCAGAAACATTGGTATAATGGCGCATATTGACGCCGGAAAGACAACAACGTCAGAGCGGATTTTGTTTTATACCGGCGTAAACTATAAAATAGGAGAAGTGCATGATGGCGCCGCAACAATGGACTGGATGGTGCAGGAACAGGAAAGAGGCATTACCATTACTTCCGCTGCCACATCTTGCCGGTGGAAATACAATGACCACGTTTACAACATCAATCTGATTGATACTCCGGGACATGTTGATTTTACCGTTGAAGTGGAACGCTCATTGCGTATCCTCGACGGAACGGTAGCCCTGTTTTGCGCAGTAGGCGGCGTTGAACCGCAGTCGGAAACCGTGTGGCGTCAAGCCGAAAAATACAATGTGCCGCGCATCGGCTTTGTCAATAAAATGGATCGTTCCGGAGCCGATTTTTTCGGCGTGGTCAATCAGGTGCGAGAACGCCTTAAATCCAACCCCGTCCCGTTGGTTATCCCTATCGGCGCGGAAGAAAAATTCCAAGGAATTATAGATTTGATTACTTTCAAAGCCGTTTACTGGAACGACGACAAGGGTCAGGACATACAAGTGAAAGACATCCCCGCCGACATGAAAGACGAAGCCATCGAATGGCGCAATAAACTCATGGACTCGGTGGTAGAAACCGACGATGTACTGATGGAAAAATTCTTCGACAATCCCGATTTGATTACCGAAGAAGAATTGAAAAACGGCATCCGTAAAGCCGTAATTGCGCAAACCATTGTACCGGTGATGTGCGGTTCGGCATTCAAAAACAAAGGAGTGCAATACCTGCTGGATGCTGTGGTCGCCTATTTGCCCAGTCCGCTGGACAAGGGTACGGTAACGGGAATCAATCCCGATACCGGCGAAGAAGTCACCCGTAATCCGGACGACAAAGAACCGCTCACCGCGCTGGCATTCAAGATAGCCACCGATCCGTATGTGGGACGGTTGGTGTTCATTCGTGTGTATGCCGGCGTGCTGGAAAGTGGATCGTATGTGCTGAACACTCGTTCGGGTAAAAAAGAACGTATTTCGCGCCTCTTCCAAATGCATTCCAACAAGCAGAACCCGATAGAACGGTGTGGCGCCGGAGATATCTGTGCAGCTGTAGGTTTGAAAGACTTGCACACAGGCGATACCTTGTGCGACATCGAAAAACCTATCACGCTGGAATCTATGACTTTCCCCGACCCCGTGATCGGCATCGCCGTAGAACCCAAGACACAGGCGGATATGGACAAGCTTGGCATAGCGCTTTCCAAACTCGCCGAAGAAGACCCAACTTTTCAGGTACGTACCGACCCCGATTCGGGACAAACCGTCATCAACGGAATGGGCGAGTTACATCTCGAAATTATTATGGACAGGCTGCGCCGCGAATTTAAGGTGGAATGCAATCAGGGCGCACCGCAGGTGGCTTATAAAGAAGCTATTGTCGCCGTTTGCCAGCACCGAGAAGTGTTTAAAAAGCAAACAGGCGGTCGTGGCAAGTTTGCGGATATTGTTGTCCGCGTGGAACCCGCCGACGAAGGCGTCAGCGGTTTGCAATTCGTGGATGAAGTGAAAGGCGGAAACGTGCCGAAAGAATATATCCCTTCGGTAGAAAAAGGCTTCAAAGAAGCAATGCAGAATGGCGTACTGGCAGGATTTTCGCTGAACAGTCTGAAAGTAACGTTGCTGGACGGATCATTCCATTCCGTAGATTCCGATTCGCTCTCATTTGAAATTTGCGCCAAGCAGGCATTCCGCGAAGCATGCAGGAAAGCGTCACCCATCCTGCTGGAACCGATTATGTCGGTGGAAGTGGTTACACCGGCAGATTACATGGGCGATGTCATCGGCGATTTCAACAAACGGCGCGGCGTCATCACCGGAACAGAAGAAAGGGGCGGCGCACAGGTTATCAAATGCAAGGTGCCGTTGTCGGAAATGTTTGGCTACGTCACTGTGTTGCGCACCATCACTTCGGGGCGTGCCACGTCCACTATGGAGTTCTCGCATTACAATTGCCTGTCGGACAATATCGCCAAAGCGGTAATCGAGTCAGTCAAAGGAGCAAAATAAATCATTTAGATTCAATTATATATGAGCCAGAAGATCAGAATAAAACTTAAATCTTACGACCATAATTTGGTAGATAAGTCGGCTGAAAAAATCGTGAAAACGGTGAAAATGACAGGTGCATCGGTAAGCGGCCCCATACCCCTTCCCACCCACAGACGCATCTTCACGGTGAACCGTTCCACTTTTGTGAACAAGAAAGCACGCGAACAGTTTGAACTGAGCGCTTTCATGAGGTTGATGGACATCTATAGCTCAACGCCCAAAACCATTGACGCGTTGATGAAATTGGAACTGCCCAGCGGCGTGGAAGTAGAAATCAAGGTGTGACGCAGCGAATAACACATTTCTTGCGCTCATAACGGATTCATGATGCAGTTTCCGCACCTGAGGTATCGGCATGTGGCGTTACGTTAAACCGTCAAAGCCGTTTTGTCCGTCATTGGCAAGCACGACAATTCGGGTAATGAATGCACAAAATCATCCCGCGCGAAGTATATCATCTTTTTTGGACGCTTTCCCCGACATCGGTTTCAGGCTCATTGTTCGATGTTTTTCTTGACTTTAGGTTGTTGTGGTCATTTTTCTGATGCCGATATGCTGGACGGAAAGTGACTTTTCGGAGGCGGTTCTTCATTTTCCGCTGTTTGCTTTTCGGCAGAATCATTAATACAAGCCGCCGGTAATTTGACATGGGAATTTACCGCTTTCGCTTCCCTTTCTTTCCTTTCTTCCCTTTCCATCACATCTTCTTCGATGAACTTCCACCCGCCAATCATGGAGGAGGTGACGCCTCTCCGTTCGATATAATCGTGGTAGAACACCAGATATACATGCACTAAGGTGAACAGGATGAAAAACCACATGAGAATGTGGTGGATGATGCGTACCGTGAGGTCGCCGCCCAACAGCGGCACTACCCACGCAAACATTTGCGGGAGAAACGCCTTGCTCATCTGTGCATACAGACCGAAGCCCGTCAGACATTGCAGCAAAAACGCCCAAAACAACCCAAAATAGATGACGGATGCCAAAGCGTTGTGTCCCACGCTTTCCACAGGTTTTCCCTTCATCATCAGTATATCCACCCGTATTACCGCCATGATTTCTTTCCAGTGCGACCCGGTGTAAGGTACAAAGTTTTTCCAGCCGGAATATTTATTGCCGATGAAGCCCCAATAGATGCGGAACGAAAAGTTGAACAGAAAGACAAACGCCGCGATGAAATGAATCAGCCGCACTTTACCGAACCAAAAAGCAAAGGTAGCTTCCGTTCCGCTCATGATGGCGGGCGGGTCAGCAATGATGAATCCTGTAAGGCAGAGAACAACAATGCTCAGGGCATTCAACCAATGATAGAAACGCACGGGCAATTCCCATACATACACTTCTACCAGTTTCCTGACACGATTTTTCATGATTTTGTGTTTAAACGATGTCCAGATGATGTACGTAGTTACCTTTTTCGTCGTACAGGTGAACAGCGCAAGCCAGACACGGGTCGAAAGAATGGATGGTACGGAGGATTTCCAGTGGTATTTTCGGGTCGTGCACCGGCGTCCCTATCAGGGAAGCTTCGTATGCCGAGAGGTTTCCCTTTTCATCGCGGGGAGAGGCATTCCACGTGGTAGGCACCACCATTTGGTAGTTTTCCACACGATTGTTCCTGATGTTGATATAATGCGACAAGGCGCCTCGCGGCGCTTCCGCCAAACCGACGCCTTGCGCCTGTTTTGCCCATTTTTCTTCTTTCCATTTTTCGTGGTTCACCATGCGCGAATCGCTTTCTATACGTTGCAACAGAGCGTCGTAAAACTCCAGCGCCCAGTCTGCCGTCAGCAGGGTTTCCAAACCGCGGGCTGCCGTACGTCCAAGCGTTGAAAAGAGTGCATCCACAGGCAAGTCCAATTTCATCAGGGTGCTGTCCACCAATTCTTTCTGCTGTTCAGCGCCGGAAGCGTAAGCCACCAGCAATCGCGCCAGTGGTCCCACTTCCATCGGCAGGTCTTTCCATCGCGGCGTTTTTATCCAACTGTATTTGTCGTTGATGTCCAGATGTTCATAAGGAGGCTTGGGACCCGTATAATTCAGGTTGGTTTCGCCTTCAAACGGGTGCAGTCCTGCGCTGTCGCCTTTGGAATAGGTGTACCACGAACGGTAAACGTATTCTTCGATTTCTTTCGGCGATGCGGGGTCCACAGGATAGGCTTTGCTCAGGTCGCGGTTCAGGATGATGCCTGCCGGCATTTTATAACTGTCGAGGACGCCGTATCCTGCCGTCGGAAAATCGCCATAACTCATGTAATTGCTGATGCCGCCTCCTATCTGTCCCCATTCGTTTTTATACACTTCGGCAATCATCAGCAAGTCAGGGATATATACCTGATTGATAAATTCTTTGGCTGCATCAAGTTTCTGCTTTACCAAAGCGAGACGTTCCGTGTTCACGGCGTTGGCTTCTTCCAGATTGATGCTCACGGGCATGCCTCCTACCACATAATTCGGGTGTGGGTTTTTGCCGCCGAAAACAGTGTGTACTTTCACGATTTCCTTTTGCCATTCGAGCGCTTCCAGATAATGGGCTACCGCTATCAGATTCTGCTCCGAATTTAGTTTGTACGCCGGATGTCCCCAGTAGCCATTGGCAAAGATGCCCATTTGCCCGCTGTCCGCAAATTTTTTGATTCGCTCCTGCACGCTTTTGAAATAGCCGGTGGAATGGTTGCGCCACGGGGAGTTTTTTTGTGCAATATCCGAAGCGGCTGACGGATTGGCTTTGAGCGAGGCGACCACATCCACCCAGTCCAGTGCATGCAAGTGGTAGAAATGGACAACGTGGTCATGCATGTACAGCACCGCTTCCATGATATTGCGTACCAGCTCGGCATTGAAGGGGACGGCGATGCCAAACGCATTTTCCACCGCGCGTACCGAAGCAAGGGAGTGCATGGACGTGCACACACCGCACACACGCCCCACAAAAGCCCATACATCGCGCGGGTCGCGGTCGCGTACAATGGTTTCAATACCCCGCACCATAGTTCCGGAACTGTAAGCGTCCTTGATTCTCCCGTTTTCTATTTCGGCTTCTATCCTTAAATGACCCTCTATGCGTGTGATGGGGTCAACAACAATTCTTTCCGACATAACTTATTATTTTTCTTCGATATTTTCAATCAAATCTTTTTTACGTATATTGGTGGCAACAGCATGGACGGCAATCCCCACTGCGGTGGCGGCGCCTATTGCCAGCCCTATCTGATCGGCGGTAGCTTCTATACCGAAAGCGTTTACCGTCGGCTTGCGTTTGTAGAACGGGCTATTGTCCCAAAACCCCTCTTCGCTGCACCCGATACACGGATGCCCGCTCTGGATGGGATAACTTGTGCTTTCGTTCCACTTGATGATGCCGCATGAGTTGTAAGTGTTGGGGCCGCGACACCCCATTTTGTAAAGGCAGTATCCGCGTTTGGCGTTTTCGTCGTCGAAACTTTCCACAAACAGTCCGGCGTCAAAGTTGGCGCGACGATAGCAGGTGTCATGCACACGGCGCGAATAAAACGCTTTGGGTCGTCCCAGCGCATCCAGTTGGGGTATCTTGCCGAATGTGAGGAGATGGATGATAATCCCTGCCATTACTTCGGCGATGGGCGGGCATCCCTGCACGTTGATAATCGGCTTGCCTCTGATGATTTTATGCACCGGTTTGGCACCCGTAGGATTGGGGACAGCCGCCTGCACACATCCCGAAGATGCGCAATTGCCCCACGCAACAACGGCTGAAGCATCCCGTGCAGCTTCTTCCAGTATTTGCCGGGCACTACGTCCGTTGATGCAGCAGTATGCTTCATTGTGTGTGGGCGCAGTGCCTTCCACCATCAAAAGGTATCTACCTTTGTGCTTTTCCATCGTATCCCGCATGTTTTTTTCGGCTTGTTCGCCGGCAGCAGCCATCAGCAGTTCGTCATAGTCCAGAGAAATATTGTCGAAAAGCAAGGTTGCCAATATCGGATGGGAAGTGCGGATGAACGACTCGCTGCAACAGGTGCATTCCTGCAAATGCAGCCAGATAACAGGAAGCCGTGGATTAGTTTCCAAAGCCCGGACTATCTGTGCAACGCCCGTAGATTCCAATCCGAGTGCAGCAGCGGCAGCTGTGCAGAATCGCAGAAAGTCGCGACGGGAGACCCCTTGTTGCTCACATTTTTCGTAAACGGATAATTCGTTTTTTGTTGCCATGTTATTCCAAATTTAATCCATATTTATGCGTACCGCCTTTGTGTTTTTCCGTAAATTTTTTTTTCAAAAATAAAACTTTTTTTTGATTAAAACAAATACCGGATAGATTTTTATAACGCAAACACATCTTAATTTCATTAGGATTTTCGACATTGCCAATCACAGTACAAGTTAACCCAACTTGGGAAGTATGACATTGTAATACTCGTTCACACAACCAGTTATATTTCAGGCTTATCACTTATGGGGGACTACGGCTTTTTTTCTGATACTTGGGTTAGAGTGTTTAA
>JAISWR010000007.1 GCA_031270985.1 Bacteroidales bacterium
TTTTTTCGGTTGATAACGTAGTATTGATAGTTTCTCTTCTGCTGTTAGTAAGTATTATAGCAGGCAAGACAAGTTCCCGTTTCGGCGTGCCCATTCTGGTGCTGTTTCTCGGCGTGGGGGTAATATTGCGGGCAATGGTGTCATTGAAGATATAACCGTCCTGCGTCACTACCCCGCAATGACTCCGCCATTGCTTAAAGCCGGCTTGGGAGAGCAGCATGTTGCCTATCAGTATCTCTCCGGAAACAGACGGATAAAAGCCAAGCAGCAAATTCAGCAGGGTGGTCTTCCCGCTGCCGCTACCGCCGACAAAGGATTGTATCTCAACTCTTTCTTAACCGCAGATGCACATCGGATGACCACAATTTTGCAGAATCGCCTAAAAAATTATGCAAAAAAGATTATATTTTTTATTTTTATCATTATTTTTGCGGGGTCAAATTAGATGTAAATATTTTATGAGTTGGTTAGGATTAAAAATTATGTTTGGGGCTTTTCCAAGCGCTCAGAAGTTCGAAAAATGGCGTGATGATCTTGTGCAGGAGTATCATGATTATTTGGCGTATGCCGAATCGGAAGAATTGCACAGGTTCGAATACCTGAATCAATACGTACACTCCACGGAGTTTGAAGAAAAAGAGAACGATCCGGATACGGATCAGACCGAAATTGACGCTTTGAAAAAAGAGCTGAAAGAGTTGCACAAGTCCAAGCAGTTGAAAAAATATTTCAATGCCAAAGCCAATGAAGGAAAATTTGCGCCGATGGTGGGTTGGGAACTTCTTTTCGAGGATGATTTTTCGGGGAACAGGCTGGATACAAAAAAATGGTTGACCCGCCACTATTGGGGAGAAAAACTGTTGAAACGCACCTATTCGCTGACGGGTAACAAACATTGCACCACCGACGGGAAAAACGTGTCCGTTGCCGACTCGTCGGCGATTATCGAAACGCGCAGAGAGCAAGCGCAGGGTATCGTCTGGAACCCCTTTGTGGGATTTATCCCCGACGAATTGGAATACACCTCCGGTGTCATCAATACAGCAACGTCATTCCGGCATCAGTACGGCAAAATAGAAGCAAAAGTGACGGTTCCCAGGGGAAAGGCATACCATGCGTTCTGGCTGGGAGGCGAACAAATGTTGCCTCAGGTGAATATCTTCAAATACGTAAAAGGCAGGTTTTATCTGGAAAATTTTTGGGGCAATCCCGCCGACCCGAATGGCGTCAATAATGATACCACGGTAGTGCCGGGTGCGTTTACCGGAAAGAACTATATCTTTTCACTGGAATGGACGCCTTCGCGACTCACATGGTCGGTCAACGGGGTGGTGATGAAAACAGCGCAGCGCGGCATTCCCAACGAGCCGATGTATATCGCTTTCGGTTCCGGTGTGAACGCAAACGCACGTCGTTTCTCATCAACCATACGGTTTGGAATTGACTGGGTGCGCTTCTATTCGCGGAAAGAATAATGTCTATAATATCCTTATTTAATCGAAACAATTAAATAAATAATGAGAAATATATCTGCTGAAACGTTGTTGATCTTGGCTGGAGCAGTGTCTTTTTTTGTGACTTATTACTCCATACCTTCTATTGTCACTATTGCAAGATTAAAAAAGGTATTTGACGAACCCAAACAGAGAAAAAGCCACGTCAATCCAATTCCCACGCTGGGCGGCGTATCCATCTTTGCGGGGTTCACCGTTTCCGCAGGCAGTTTCATCAGTTATGACCACATCCCTTCGTTGCAGTACATTCTGGTGGCATGTATCATCATATTCTTCATAGGCCTGAAAGATGACCTGCTCGTGATTGCGCCGAGTAAAAAATTGCTGGGACAAATAGTCGCCGCACTGATACTGATACTTTCCGGAGACCTGTATCTCACAAGTTTGCACAGTTTTTTGGGCATCTCGCATGTGTCGTTTCCCGTCAGTATTATACTCACCACCTTTGTGATAATTGTGGTAGTGAACAGTTTCAACCTGATTGACGGCGTTGACGGATTGGCCGCTTCTATAGGCATGCTTACCTCCGCTTTTTTCGGCACATGGTTTTTCCTGTCAGGCAACAGGGAATACAGCCTCATTTCCGCAGCCGTATTCGGCACATTGCTTGCCTTTTTCCGTTTCAACGTCTTCGGCGGGAAAAATAAAATTTTCATGGGCGACACCGGTTCGTTGTTGGTGGGCTTGTTACTGAGCGTGCAAGTCATCCTGTTCAACGAAAAAAACATCGGTTATACTTCCGCATTTCATATAATGTCTGCTCCGGCTGTGTCTTTTGCGGTGCTCATCGTGCCGCTGTACGACACCATCCGTGTATTCATTGTCCGCATCTTGCGCAGACGTTCGCCTTTTTCCGCCGACAAAAACCATATCCACCACTTACTGCTAAAACTGGGTTACACGCACGTTCAAACCACCATGCTGATAGCGGTTGTCAATATCTGTTTCATCTTTTTGGCGCTTTTGCTGCAAGGGTTAGGCATCATCTGGCTGATGCTCGTCATATTGATATTGGCGCTCGCTCTGTCTTCCTTTCTGGAATACAAAGTACGGCTGACACACCATAACGAAAAGTAAAAGTAAGAAAAAATGCAACCCGCTAAAAATTAGCTGATTGCATTTTTTTATGGTAGTCCGTAGGGGATTCGAACCCCTATGGCAAGAATGAAAATCTTGAATCCTAACCCTTAGATGAACGGACCATTTTTCCAAAAAGGCGGCGCAAAGATACAAAACTTTTGGACGTCGCAACATTTTGTCGATATTTTTTTTGCGAAGCGGACGACTTTACGTAACTGTAATCACTGTTTCCGGACAAGTTTGCAGCGACGGATTTTTTCACGCGGCTATTTGGCGTTTGCGGTGGTGGTGCGGCGAAAACGTTCCAGCAGGTTGAATTTTTTGATGAAGTCGAAAGTGTTTTTCTCCTCCTTTGCGGGATCGTACAGCATTCCCGTACACAGACACATCCGTCTGTTGTTGCGTTGCAGAATGTCGTAATTGACACATGCTTCGCAGCCTTTCCAAAATGCATCGTCATCGGTCAGTTCCGAAAAAGTAACCGGCTTATAACCCAATTCGGAATTAAGCTTCAACACTGCCAAACTTGTGGTGATGCTGAAAATCTTTGCTTTCGGGTATTTTTTGAGAGAAAGTTCGAAAATCTTTTTCTTGATTTGCCGCGCTAAACCACTTTTGCGATATTTCGGATTTACAATAAGTCCCGAATTTGCAACAAAAAGCTCATGACTCCACGACTCAATGTACGAAAATCCGGCAAACAGGTGCTGTTCGTCCAGCGCAATTACCGCCTTACCCTCGCGCATCTTGCCTTCCACATATTCGGACGACCGCTTGGCAATGCCCGTGCCACGCACTTTCGCCGACAATTCCATTTCCGCGCAAATCTCTTCCGCATACCTGCGATGTTTTTCACAGGCTACTTCTATGGTGAATTTCATACCTTTACGATGATATTCTCTATTTCAAAAAAAAGGCAAACTTAATGCTTTTTCCACAAAATTGGGCACAACCGGTAAAATTTGTCCGGATTTCCACAAAAATAGCCGTTTTATATCCCACCTGGATTTGGCATGATTTTTGTGTTTACATTATTCATAATCTGTTGCATGATGAAAATATTATTGTCTCGACTGACACTGGTCGGGTATATTGTCATGACGGGCGGAATGTCTGTTCGTGCGCAAACCGTCAGTGAGACCGATAACCGTATTGTGGAAAAAATCCGTGTCGCCAATGCGATTCATACTTCCGTCGCCAGCCCGTTCAAACAAACCCAACATCTGTCGCTACTCGGTGAAGACGTTCATTCAAGCGGACGGTTTTATTACGCCAAGCCGGATAAACTTGCCATGCTGTACGACGATCCTTCGGGCGACGTGATGCTCATCAACGGCGACCGCTTTGTGATGGTGAGCGGCAGCAAGAAAAAGGAAACATCCGCCAAAAACAATGCGCAGATGAAAAGCATGAAAACCATTCTTTCTGCCTGTTTACAGGGAGATGCAACGTCGATAGGCGCCGACAAAATATCGTGCGGGGAAACGGCGGACGCTTATATCATAATCGCAGAAATCAACGGGAAAGCCAATAAAAGCAATATCGTCAAAGTAACGCTGACTTTTGAAAAAACCACTCTCACGCTATCCGTTCTGCGCACCGAAGAAAAAGACGGCAGTTACACCACGTATGAACTTACGGACAAAAAATTCGACCAACCCATAGACAACAGTATTTTTGATCCGGACAAAAAGAAATGAAGCATACGTGGAGCCGCTAAACCTTTTCGGTTTCGTTCGTGTCATGCGTGTGACCTGTGTCCGGACAGGATATGTCACCCGCCCGACACAGCATGTATCAGCATGATTTCCTGACGATCGAACAAAAACGTTTCCGCCCATTGATCTTTCGGCACCACTTCGCCATTGATAGCCACCGCGATGCCCTGTGGCTTCAAACCCAGACTTTCCACAAAAGAAGCCAGCGAAACACCTTCCGCCGCTTCGTATGGCTTGTCGTTCAATATGATATTCATGACATTTTTCCACAAAGATACGTATTTTCACCGATTGTCCTTTCGGTGCGGTAACTTTTCCGGTGTCCGGATTGTTGTATCGTGAAAGAGTTCCGCCATGAAATACCATGCATACCACCTGCACAATTACCGTTCCATATTGGAAATAAGGAGTTTATCGGAAGTTGATCGCGGTGTGGGTGAGCTACGTATCCCGCTTTCGGTGCAACAAAATTTTTTTTGAATCCCAAAACGTCTTCGCACATGCTCTTTTGTCTTCAAACGCTTTTGTGATTTTTTTGGAAAAATTTCCGCAAAGTTGTTGTGGAATAGAAAAAAGTCCTTACCTTTGCGCACTCGTTTTTTTGACGTAGAGTGAATTGTGCGTTGATACAACGCCGGTGTAGCTCAGTTGGCCAGAGCAGCTGATTTGTAATCAGCTGGTCGTGGGTTCGAATCCCTCCATCGGCTCGACGTTCTTTGTGGTTGTGGCACAAGTTTTTGAAATTCCTGCCAATGGGCTTATATACCTTATTGGGGAGATTCCAGAGCGGTCAAATGGGGCAGACTGTAAATCTGTTGTCTTACGGCTTCGTAGGTTCGAATCCTTCTCTCCCCACTATTTCAAAAACAACAAGCGGAAGTAGCTCAGTTGGTAGAGCATAACCCTTCCAAGGTTAGGGTCGCGGGTTCGAGTCTCGTCTTCCGCTCGATAGTCGCCGATGTAGCTCAGAGGTAGAGCACTTCCTTGGTAAGGAAGGGGTCATGGGTTCAATTCCCATCATTGGCTCTGGGAGTAATTATAATAATGTATCAAACAAATATTTTTAATTTTTTTATATCATGGCAAAAGAAAAATTCGACAGGTCTAAACCGCATGTAAACATTGGAACCATCGGTCACGTTGACCACGGTAAAACAACCCTTACCGCCGCCATCACTACTGTGCTGGCAAAAAGGGGGTTATCCGAAGTTCGTAGCTTCGACTCAATTGATAATGCACCTGAAGAAAAAGAAAGGGGCATTACGATCAATACGGCACACATTGAATACCAGACGGCGACGCGCCACTATGCGCACGTGGACTGTCCGGGTCACGCCGACTATGTGAAGAACATGGTAACAGGCGCGGCACAGATGGACGGCGCTATCATTGTGGTAGCCGCTACCGACGGCGCTATGCCTCAAACCAGAGAGCACATTCTGCTGGCGCGTCAGGTGAACGTTCCCAAAATCGTTGTTTTCATGAACAAGGTTGACCTCGTGGACGACCCTGAAATTCTTGATTTGGTGGAAATGGACATGCGCGATTTGTTGAGTTTCTATCAGTATGACGGCGACAACGTGCCCATTATTCGCGGCTCTGCATTGGGTGCGCTGAACGGCTCTCCCGAATGGGAAAACAAAGTGATGGAACTGATGGATGCAGTGGACAGCTACATTCCTATTCCTCCGCGCGATAACGAAAAACCGTTCCTGATGCCCGTAGAAGACGTGTTTTCCATCACCGGTCGCGGCACCGTAGCTACCGGTCGTGTAGAAACGGGCGTTGTGAATACCGGCGACGAAATGGAAATTGTCGGATTAGGCGCAGAAAAACTAAAAACCGTCATCACCGGCGTGGAAATGTTCCGCAAGATCCTCGACAGAGGCGAAGCGGGCGATAACGTAGGTCTGTTGTTGCGCGGCATCGACAAGAAAGAAATCAAACGCGGTCAGGTAATTGCAAAACCGGGTTCGATTACACCGCACACCAGATTGAAAGCGGAAGTGTATGTATTGAAAAAAGAAGAAGGCGGTCGCCACACTCCTTTCCACAATAAATATCGTCCGCAGTTTTATCTCCGTACTCTTGACGTGACGGGAGAAATCACTCTTCCGGAAGGACAGGAAATGGTAATGCCGGGCGATAACGTCACCATCACCGTTGAATTGATTTACCCTGTCGCGATTAACCAGGGGTTGCGTTTTGCTATTCGCGAAGGCGGCCGTACGGTAGGAGCCGGTCAGGTAATTGAAATTCTGGAATGATTTATGAATTTCAAAAAGTAAGAAGGAGCCGGAAGTTGAGGATGTCCAAATAATAAAAGTCGTTTTTTCGGATAAACCCTTTGGGTGCCAAGTCAATGTTTGGTTTTTCCGGAATAAGGCGGCTTTGGAGATGCTCAATTTCTTGGTGTTTTTCAGGAATTATAATTTTGAATTATCAAACAGGAGTGTAGTTCAAGGGCAGAATAGCGGTCTCCAAAACCGTTGATGGGAGTTCGAATCTCTCCACTCCTGCTGTAATGCCGATGTAATATGAAAAAGATAGTCAGATATTTGCAAGAAACATACAATGAGTTGGTACATAAAGTAAGCTGGCCTGCATGGAAGGATTTGCAAAGCAGTTCGGTGGTGGTACTGGTTGCCTCACTTATTATTGCTGCAATAGTATTTGTTATGGATATCAGTTTCCAGCACATAGTCACGTTTGTTTACAGTCTGTTCCGTCCGGCTGAGGATATTTCTTAACCAATTAAAAAATCACTATGAGCGAGACAGGAAGAAAAAAATGGTATGTCTTGAGAACTTTAAGCGGAAAGGAAAAGAAAGCCAAAGAATACATTGAAAGCCAGGTATCCGCCATGGAATGGACAGACCTTGTGTCGCAGGTGCTGATACCTACCGAAAAGGTGTATCAGATCAAGAACGGGAAAAAAGTAAGCCGCGAACGCACGTTTTTCCCGGGTTATATCATGATAGAAGCCGAATTGCAGGGAGAGATGGTACACATGCTGCGCAACGTGCCGGGTGTGTCGGGATTTCTGGAAGAAGAACGCACCATAGACGGTGTTCGCAAAAAAATGCCTGTCCCGCTCCGTCAGGCGGAAGTGAACCGTATGCTCGGCAAAGTGGACGAACTTGCCGCCAGCGAAGAAGAACTCGAAATGGCATTCTACGTGGGAGAAGCCGTGAAAGTGATTGACGGGCCGTTCAACAGTTTTTCCGGCATCATCGAAGAGGTGAACAACGAACAGAAAAAAGTTAAGGTGATGGTAAAGATTTTCGGACGACAAACGCCGCTTGAACTGAATTTCATGCAGGTGGAGAAAATCTGACGTGTATCTCTCTTTGCGCATCCGCACTTGCCGCAGACAAAACTTTCGACCGGTTTGTTGATCGGCTATCGCCAATGCGAAAAAACCGAAGTGGAGGGAACATGTTTTTCTGTGGATATTTTCCTCCGGCAGAGAACCGGTTTTTGCCTTTTGCCGTATTGTTAAGTATTTTTATGTTTTTTATTAGCCGATTCTCGAATTTTTTTTATCTTTACACCCAAAATTTAGCCGAATGATTGAAAAAAATTCTGCACGACAAACACTGAAATTCAAGTTGGATTCATTATTGGATATCACTCTGTCCATCAATGAAAATCAGCCTGTTGAGGCTTTACTTGAAAATTACATCAATATTTTGTGCGTCCGGCTTAAAATCGGGAAGGTACTCATGTTCAAGCACACTCACGAATGGGAATGTATTTTGATGGAGGGCGTTTCTGCGGAAGTTGTCGCACACATTGACGTGGAAAGATATTTATTGCCTTTTTCGGAAATCACGTTTATCACTTCCGAAAAAACCGTATTTCCCGGATTCGACATCATTATTCCGGTATATAACAACAACATTCCCATCGCGTTTGTGTTGATTGGCGACATCGAAGAAGAGATGGAAGGCGTAAGTCCCGTGATCAAACACCTGCAATTCATCCAGACGATATCCAACATTATCGTGGTAGCCATTGAAAACATCCGTCTGTTTCAGGAAAGTCTGAGGCAGGAGGCGATGAAAAAAGAGCTGGAGCTTGCCTCTCAGATGCAGAATCTGCTGGTGCCGGGCGTTCAAGATCTTCCGCACAACGATCATGTCCGGATGACTGCCTTTTACAAACCGCATTATGAAGTAGGCGGCGATTACTTTGACTGTATATCGCTGAACGAAAATGAATTGGGTTTCTGCGTAGCCGATGTGTCGGGTAAAGGAATCGCTGCGGCATTGCTGATGTCTAATTTTCAGGCAACTTTGCGCGCACTTTTCACTTCGGATATTGACATGAAAAAGTTGGTGCAAAGACTCAACAGGCGAGTGTCCGAAAGCGCACAGTGCGAGAAATTTATCACCCTGTTCATTGCGCGCTACAACTACACCACCCGCATATTGGAGTACGTCAATGCGGGACACACGTCCGCCATCCTGTACGGAATAAAAACACGCCAGATGAAACTGCTTGAAAGCGCAACCGTAGCCTTGGGCGTATTCGAGGACATGACGCATGTAACCACAAGCCGCATTGCCGTGGATGAGCACAGTTTGCTGCTGGCGTACACGGACGGTATCGTGGAAGTGCTTTCCGATACGGAACAGAACAGAGTGGATTCGGCGTTTTACGTGCTGGAAAATGCCATCCGCCAATGTCCGCACATTGACGAAGCGATGGACGACATTATCCGCGAACAGAATCTGAAAGGCAATAACAATGCCATTTTTGACGACATCACCATGTTGGGTATCGAATTTTTTTGAACAAGACAAAACCTCGAATTGAGACGAAACCGGATGATGCTGAAAAAAATCCCGTCCAAAGCCGGAATTGACGGTTTTCCGATGTTGCTTATTTTAGCGGTGGTGTTGGCATATCTCTTTCCTCATGCAGGCTCCGGCAAAGGTGTTGTTTCGCTTTCCGCGTTGGCAAATTACGCTGTTTCGATTATTTTCTTTTTCTACGGATTGCGGCTCAGCGGCAACAAGTTGCGTGCGGGTTTGAACAACAGGAGGTTGCACATGCTGGTGCACGCCGCTACGTTCATCCTTTTCCCCGCATTGGCATGGCTGATACGTCCGTTGTTCGACGATAACAGTATGAGCCTGTGGCTGGGCATATTTTATTTGGCTGCGCTACCTTCCACCGTGTCGTCGTCGGTGGTGATGGTGTCTATCGCCAAGGGTAATATCCCTGCCGCCATCTTCAACGCCAGCATATCCAGTCTGGCAGGCGTTTTTATCACTCCGCTGTGGATAAGCACGGTGCTTTCACGCATTGGTGATCCGGGTTTTTCTCATTTGCCTTTCATTATTTTGAAACTCATCCTGCAAGTGATGTTGCCCGTAGCGCTGGGCATAGCGCTGAACCGTAAATGGGGCGCTTTTGCCGAGCGACACAGGCGGCAACTCGGAATGTTTGACCAAACAGTGATTCTACTCATTGTTTATACCTCGTTTTGCACGTCGTTTGCCGAACGGGTGTTTGCCGAATTTTCGGCGTTCAGCATCATAGCATGTGCTTTCGGGATGGTGTGTCTGTTTTTCTCTGTATACGGCATTATCACTTTCTGTTGCCGCAGGATGAAACTCGGCAGGGAAGACACCATCACTGCACAGTTCTGCGGCTCCAAGAAATCGCTGATACACGGCACTGCCATGTCAAAGGTGATTTTTGCGGGCTACAGTGGCATCGGCGTCATTTTGCTTCCCATCATGCTGTATCATGCGCTACAACTGATCATAGTGTCTTCCATCGCCCACAGTAAAGCGAAACAAAAATGATTATCTACCTTTAATCGGTACGGATAAATTCCATACCGAACGTTTCGGCGAAATTCTGTACAATCAGGCGTTTGACGGACGCCATGTCCTGCTTCACTCCCGTTTCCTTTTCCAGCGACGTTACAGCCTTATCCGTGAAGCCGCAGGGATGGATGTTGTCGAAAAATGTCAGGTCGGTGTTCACATTGAGGGCAAAACCGTGCATGGTGACAGCATGAACGCATCTCACACCGATGGCACAAATCTTGCGTTCTGCGGGCGTTCCGGCGTCTATCCACACTCCGATGGCTTTCGGTACGCGCTTCCCGTTTATTCCGTAAGTGCCGATGGTGCTTATCACCACTTCTTCCAGCCCATGTACATATTCGCGGATACCCAAACCGAAACTCTCCAGACGGATGACAGGATATACCACGATTTGTCCCGGTCCGTGGTAAGTGATGTCGCCGCCTCTGTCCACTCTGATGAACTCCGCCTGTTCCGTACGATGCACAATATTGGCTTCGTTGCCGCGCCTGCCCAACGTATATACATGCGGATGCTCCACCAGCAGGAGGTAATTCCGTCCCGCTCCGTCCCGGTGCGTTTGCTGCACCTGCTGCATCAGCGCTTCCTGCCGCTGCCATGCTGTCCGGTAATCCAGCGTCCCCCAATCCATCCATTGCGTTTCTCGCATTTGTAATTTTTATTATCGGTAATTACGTAATTACAGGACAAATATAGACTTTTTCCTCGAAATTACAGACACGGTCAATAAAATAAATCCTGATAGGTCACAATGATTTCCGCCGGCAGGATGTTGCGTTTGTCCTTTTCCGCCGTTTGGCGGATTTTCTCCATCAGCAGGTTGATTTTTGTTTCTTCGATGAAAAGGTTTTCTTTTTTCAGCAGATCGATCACTGCGCCGCGTCCCGAGTGTTTGCCAAAGAGGTTGCATGCACTTTCGCGACCTATCAACCGTCCGTCAAATGCCTGATAAGCCGTTTTGTCATACAGTGTTCCTTTGGCATGTATGCCCGACTCGTGACTGAACGCCATGTTTCCGCACACGGGTTTACCTTCGGGGATGGGACGTCCGGAAATAGTGGACACGTAACGGCACAAGGCATAGAGCGAGGACACGTTGTAGCGCGTTTGACCGAACAGTCGGTTCATTATCATCAGTACCTCTTCCAATGCGGCATTGCCTGCCCGTTCGCCCAATCCATTGACTGTAAGGCTCAACGCGGATGCCCCTGCCTGCCACGCGCTCACCGCATTGGCTGTAGCCATGCCCAAGTCGTTGTGTCCGTGGAAATCAATGTCAAGCGACGGATGTCGCCGCCTGACGTCGCTCACCATCCGCATGACATCCGACGGGGCGAGGATGCCCACCGTATCGGCAAGCCGTACTCTCGGAACATTCAGTTGTTCCAACATGTCCAGAAAATCATGCAGGCGTTCCGGATTGCATCTGCCCGCATCCTGTGCTCCCACGCTGATATGGTCAAATTCCCTGCGGGCATGCGCTACCGTTTCCGGCAATGCATCTTTCACCCACTGCCAATCCCTGTTCATTGCCGCAAGTTGTATCATCGACACGGGAAACGCGATATGCACGGCAGGGGCTTTCGTACGCGCCGCCTGCTCAATATCTGCCGCAATTGCCCTACACCACACCAGGACGCGGGCATGCAACCGCTGCTGTGCGATTTTCCGTATAATGCCACACTCTCTTTCACCCATAGCCGGTATGCCGGCTTCTATCTCGTCAATACCAATGTCGTCCAGCATGAGGGCAAGACGTAATTTTTCCTTTTCAAAAAACACGACTCCCGGCGCCTGTTCGCCATCTCGAAGCGTCGTATCTATGAGCTTGATCGGGTTTGTCGCTTGCATGACGAAGGTTGTTCCCCTTTATGCAATCAGATATGCCTCCACGGCATTGCCTTCTTCAAGCGCATCCAGCACTTCGTCAATCTTGTCCGCATTCATTCCACCATACCAATAATTGTTGGGCTGGATGACCACAACGGGTCCCTGACTGCACACACTGAAACAGGCGGTTGTGGTGACCACCGCATCTATGCCCCTGTCGGAACATTCTTCGGTGATGTGTTGCACCAACGACGTGGCGCCTTGCTTGTTGCAGTATCCTTGCGCATCACCCGCAACCCTGTATGAGTTGCATACCAAAATCGTATAATCCGGTTTTTTCATGGTTTTTATTGTTTATAAACTGTAAAAAATACTTCAAATTTCATCCGCATCCATTTCCCGCACCTCTGCACGATTCGCCGCATTTGGTAAAATCGCTGCGGCACAAGGTTTTCAGTGGCAGATTGAGATACACCGCATCCAATCCGGAATCTATCAATCCGCTCATTTGCAGCACTCTTATCCCGTTTTCCTGCAATACTTTCATGGGTGTTTCTCCGATGCCTGCCACCAGAATTGCCTGACAGTCTGCCAGCGTGTTGCAAGCAAGTTCTCTCCAGCGTTCCATTCCTCCGCCCTCCGGTGGAGCGTTGCGCGTTTCTATAAAATGATAGCCATTTTTCGACTGTTCAAACACATAGACTTTGCGTGCTTCACCCAAATGCAGATTGACCAGAATCCCTTCGTTGCTGGCCACAGCGACACGGCTTCGTCCTTCGCCCCTGTTCACAATCAGCGACGAGAATTGTCCTATCATGTTCATAGCTTCGGGATCATCGTTGCCCAATAAGCCCGCAGCATCGGCGCGACAGCGGGCGCAATGCGCCATCGGCTTGATATATTTGGCGATGCGTTTTTTGACGTGTTGCATCATCTCTTTTGACGGTTCTTCCAAATATTCAAAATCTGTGTTTTCTGTGGGGTACAGCGGAATGCAGTTCATCGTATCCGCACCTGTCGAGGCAATCTTCTCCGCCAATTCTTCTATTTCACCGTCATTAATGCCCGGACACACCACCGTGTTGATCTTTACAGTGATGCCTTTTTCTTTCAGTTTCCCGATGCAGGACAATTGTTGTTCCAACAGCACCTCTCCTGCTTCTTCGCCGCGATAAACACGCCTTTTGTAGCGCACCCAACGGTAAATCTTTGCCAGCGTTGCAGGGTTCAGCGAGTTGATGGTGATGGTGACATGCGAAACGCCGATGGCAACAATTTCGTCAATGTGGGGCGACAAATCCAATCCGTTGGTGGACAGGCAAAAAGTCAAATTCGACAGTTCCTGTTTTGCTATTTTTAGCGTGGTAAGTGTTTCTTCGGGATTGGCAAAAGGGTCGCCGGGTCCGGCAATGCCTAATACGCTGATGTTCGGCATCTTTTGCGACAAGGCTTTCAGGTAATGAATTGCCTGCATGGGCGACAGCACCGCGCTGCTCACACCGGGTCGGCTCTCGTTGCAGCAATCGTACTTCCGGTTGCAGTAATTGCATTGTATGTTGCATTTCGGCGCAACAGGTAAATGTACCCGAGCATGCGTCAGTCGTGCAGATTCATCAAAACAAGGATGTGGGAACATAATCGATACGTTTTTTGTGCTTTAAAAAACACTACTCAATACACATGCCAAATCTTGCCCTAATGTTGTCTTTCCCTAAATGGAACTGACTAAACCGCTGTTAAAAAGAAGATTAAAAAATAAAATTATTTTAACACCGAAAGTAAAATCCTACAAAAATGTAGGAAAAATAACGTTATTCTACAAAAATGTAGGATTTTCAGCCGTGTTTTATCCCAAAATGTCCATAATAATTGAAAATTGAAAATGAGGAGGTTAATTTTTTTTTTGAGGCGCTGATTAGTCCGACGGGCTATATTTTCACAACCGCAATGTCAACGGCTTGCGGTAAGTAATTTGAATTGCAGAAGTCATTGAATATGATGATTTATCACATAATTCATAAAGAAAACGCCAAAGATGATAAAATTTTTTGGAAAAGATAAAATTGCAGCATACATTTGCAAAAAAAATAAAATTTATATATCATTTTTAGAGGGATCACTATGAAGAAAAAATCTCATAATACATTGATTATCAATAGATATTCGAGTAAATTCTTTCTTTTTGCAGTTATTGCCGCTTTCGGATTAAGCACAGCTAGCTTGTTTGCCCAGCCGGTAATGATTTCCGGCACGGTGATCGACGCCGAAGATAACAGCACACTTCCCGGGGTCAATGTCTTCGTCAAAGGCACAACCAATGGCGTAACGTCCGACGCCAACGGGAGATACGCTATTGAAGCGGATCAGGGCGCCACGCTGGTATTTTCGTTTGTCGGAATGGCGGTTCAGGAGATATTTGTGGGCAACAACAGGGAAATCAATGTGGTGATGTCTCCCGAATCCATGGAACTTGAAGAGGTGGTGGTTACCGGCATGTCACAGGTGGATAAACGTATGTTTACCGGTGCAGCCGATCATTTGATTGCCGGAAAAATGATGTTGAGCGGAGTTGCGGACATTACGCGATCGCTTGAAGGGCGTTCTGCCGGCGTCTCCATTCAGAACGTATCGGGCACATTCGGTACGGCGCCGAAAATCCGGATTCGCGGCGCCACTTCCATCTATGGCAATTCCAAGCCTTTGTGGGTTGTAGATGGCGTAATTATGGAAGATGTGTCCGATATTTCCAACGACCAGCTTTCATCGGGCGATGCAGTCACGTTGATAGGCAATTCCATTGCGGGGTTGAATGCCGACGATATTGAATCGTTCGAGATATTGAAGGATGGTTCGGCCACTTCCATCTACGGCGCCAAAGCAATGGCAGGGGTCATTGTGATTACCACCAAAAAAGGCAGGGCGGGATCGGCACGCATTAATTATACGGGAGAATTTACATCAAGGCTGAAGCCCAGCTACCGCAATTTCAACATCATGAATTCGCAGGATCAAATGGGTATTTACAAAGAGTTGGAAGCAAAGGGATGGTTGAATTTTGCGGATGTTTTCCGGTCGTCAAACAGCGGCGTGTACGGGCAGGCTTACCGTTTGGTGAAAGAATACGATGTCACAAGCGGCACATTCGGGCTGGAGAATACGCCGGAAGCCATCAACGCTTACCTGCAAAAAGCCGAAATGAGAAATACCGACTGGTTTGATGAACTGTTTTCCAATGCGATCATGATGAACCATTCGTTGAGTTTGTCTCAGGGAACGGAAAAATCCACCTCCTATATCTCCATGAGTGCATTGACCGACCCGGGATGGCACAAACAGAGCAAAGTGACGCGATTCACTTTGAATGCCAACGCACAGTATAGATTGCTGGACAACCTCACTATCAATATTTTGGGGAACGGATCATACCGGAAACAGTTTGCGCCAGGCACTGTTGCACAGGGAACGGACGCTGTGGGCGGTTCCGTTTCCCGTGATTTCGACATTAATCCTTATTCTTACGCCTTGAACACCTCCAGAACGATGGGGCCAAATGATTATTTTATCCGGAACTATACGTCATTCAACATCTTCGAGGAGTTGGAGCAAAATTATCTGGAATTTGACCTTGCGGATACCAAATTTCAGGGCGAAGTAAAATGGACGGTAGTGCCTAATTTCACGCTCGGCGCTGTCGGCGCATTTAAATACAGCACTACATCCATGCAGCACCACATCAGGGATGATTCAAACTATGCCCGCGCGTACAGAGAGATGAGCGACCCCATCGTGCGGGACGATAACCCTTTCCTCTACGAAGACCCCGACGACATATACGGACTTCCCGTTTCCATTTTGGAATCCGGCGGTTTCTTTGAAAAACGCGAGTATAAAATAAGGAGTATCGACTTCCGTGCGGACATGAAGTATCGTAAAACGTTTGACAACACACACAGTGTTGATTTCTACGGCGGTATGGAAGTCAATTCCATTGATCGCACCAGCGACTGGTTCAGGGGCATCGGTATGCAGTACAAGAACGGTGAAATACCGTTCACCAACTATCTGGCATTTAAGAAATATAGGGAAGAAAACACGAATTATTTCTCGCTGAGCAATACCGCCAACCGGAGCGCCGCATTTTTCGGGACATTGACTTATGCTTACAAAAACAGATATTCGGTGACGGGAACCGCCCGTTACGAAGGATCGAACCGGCTGGGCAAAGCAAAAGCCGCCCGATGGCTGCCCACATGGAACGTCGGCGGCGCATGGAACATACATGAAGAGGCGTTTTTCAATTCGCTCGAACCTGTCCTGTCCCACCTCAAACTGCGCACTTCATACAGTTTGACGGCACAATCCGGCCCCTCGTGGGTATCCAACTCGCGCGTTGTCATCAAAAACTATGCCCAATGGCGACCGTTTGCCAATATGGGTGAAACCGGCCTGGAAATATCCGACCTCGAAAACAGCGAATTGACCTACGAAAAGAACCATGAATACAACCTCGGCATAGACGCAGGTTTCCTGAACAACAGGGTAAATCTCGTTTTTGAGTGGTACCGCCGCAACATGTACGACCTCATCGGCTATGTGACCACCATGGGCGTGGGCGGGAAGATCAACAAACTTGCCAATACGGCGGATATGACCTCGCAGGGTGTGGAAGTGACCCTCTCCACAAGGAATGTTGCAGCATCCGATTTTCAATGGACGAGCGATTTTACTTTTTCCTACAACAAAAGCAGAATCACCAAACTGACGACAATGGACAATTTGATGAACTTCATTACGGGCAATGGATTCCCCAAAGAAGGATACAACAGAAGTTCGCTGTTCTCCATCCCATTTACGGGACTTGATGACGAAGGGCTTCCCACCTTTAGCTGGACAGATGAAAGCGGCGACGGAATAGCCATCAACAAGGCAAACTACGAGGATTTGTGGTTTCAGCAGACGGAAAATATTGATTTCTTGAAGTTTGAAGGTCAGATTGATCCCAAAGTCACCGGCGGTTTCGGCAATATGTTCTCCTATAAAAACCTTCACCTGAATGTCTTTATCACCTATGCCTTCGGCAACGTGATCCGGCTTGATCCTGTGTTTAAGGGCAAATACTCGGATATGGACGCTACGCCCAAAGATTTTATCAACCGCTGGATGAAATCGGGGGACGAAGCAATCACCGACGTGCCGGTCATTGCAAGCGTCCGCCAGAAGAGTCAGTATGCTAATCTTGACCGTGCGTACAATGCCTACAATTATTCGACCGTACGGGTTGCCGACGGCAGTTTTGTGCGCATGAAAGAAATTTCGCTGGCGTATGATTTTCCGAAGTCGGCGATTGAAAAACTGAAAATGCAGCATCTGTCACTAAAATTTCAGGCTACCAATCCGTTCCTGATCTATTCCGACGCCAAACTCAACGGGCAAGATCCCGAATTTTTCCGTTCGGGCGGTGTAGCGGTGCCGATGTCGCAACAGTTCACCCTCACCGTGAAAGTTGGTTTTTAAACAGATATAAACAGTAAATTAAACGACAATGAAACAGATAACTTCAATATTCATCATCTTTCTCGCCACATTTTTTATCGCGTGTAATGATTTTTTGGATACGCCTCCCGACAAACGGGCGGAGCTTGATACCGACGAAAAAGTTGCCGAAATGCTGGTGTCCGCCTATCCCACACTGCTGCCCACCATGATGTTTGAAATGATGTCCGACAATGTGACCGATAACGGGCCGCAAAATACCGACAGATATAACGAGCTGGCAGTCTCTCAGTCTTACCGTTACGCTAATGTGACGGAACCGGATTGGGACTCCCCCAAAATGGTATGGGAACTGTGCTATAAAGCCATTTCATCCGCCAATGAAGCGCTGGAAGCCATCGAAAATATGGGCAACAAAGCATCTCAAAACGGATCCAAAGCGGAAGCCTTACTGTGCCGCGCATTCGGGCATTTCGTGCTGGTCAGCGCCTTCAGCAAGGCTTATAACCCTGTTTCCAGCGACACCGATATGGGAATCCCCTACGTAGAAGCGCCCGAAACCACGGTAAGCCCTGTCTATGAACGCGGAACGGTGGCATCGGTTTATGAAAAAATCAATCGCGACATAGAAGAAGCGTTGCCACTGCATCAGGACAAATTTTCAAAACCGTCCTATCACTTCAACCGCAAGGCGGCTTATGCGTTTGCGGCACGCTTCAACCTATTTTACGGCAAGTGGGACAAAGCGGCGCAATATGCCTCGGTGGCTCTGGGCGATAACCCGCGCACCATGTTCAGGGATTATTACGCTTTGAGCTTGCTCCCCGAACCCGACGATATCAACAACGCATACTGCAACAGCGATTATGCCTGCAATTTTCTGATAATACCGCAAGTAGAAACTTTGTGGGGACGGACATACCAAACAAATTACCGGCACGGACACAATAGCAGCAAGGTTGATGCCACTTTGGCTCAATATTTTCCATGGGGAGGAACGGTTAACGGAGTTCTTTCCAATATATACGAACTTACCGGCGCTAACGGGACAAATTATTTTTACCCGAAAATCATGGAATTTTTCGAGATGACGGATCCCACCGCTGATGTCGGAGTCCCGCATACCGTTGTGGTGCCGTTCACGGTAGAGGAAACGCTTGCCTGCCGTGCCGAAGCCTACGCCATGCAGGGTGATTTCGGAAATGCCGTCAAAGACCTGAATATTTTTTATGCTGCCTGGGATGTTAACCACAGGCAATTCACCACGGAACAAATCAGCGCTTATTATTCCGTTGCCCGCACATACAGTCCGTATGTTGCAATGGAATCCCGTTTCAACATACAGCAGGGTACGCAGGAAAATCTGGTGCGCGCCGTGCTGGCTGTCCGCCGCTTTGAAAACGTGCATACGGGACAGCGATGGCTTGACATCAAACGCCACGGCATCACGGTGACGCATCCGCAAATGCTTTCGCAAACCGTAGCGGACGAGCCTATCATCGTCAGACCCTATGACGACCTCACCGCCATACAGTTACCCGCCGAAGTCATCAGCGCCGGCTTGCCCGCCAATCCAAGATAAATTCATCCATGATAACGTTAAAAAGAATTTCGACATGAAAAAGATCATCCATTATTTCTTAGCCATCTTTACGGTAGTTGCATTTCATTCGTGCGAAAAGGACGAACCGGATGGGAACAATTCCATTTTTGACACCTCAACCCCCGAACTCAATTCGTTTGACGTGTGGTTGCGCGAAAATTACGTGGCGCCTTACAACATCCGCGTATATTATCAATTGCGGGATATTGAAACCGATTTCGACTACAATGTGATTCCAGCGGATTTTCAGAAGGCAAAGCAGATGGCTTTTCTGCTCAAATACCTGTGGCTGGAGGCATACGAGGAAGTGGCTGCTGACGGCGTACACTTCGTGCGTGCCAACGCGCCGCGCATCATGCATTATCTCGGCTCTGCCGAGTGGAGTCCGGATGTTCAAACCATGCGACTCGGCGTAGCCGAAGGCGGTTTGAAAATCACCATTTCTGAAGTGAACGACCTGATACCCAAACAAATATCGAGCCAAAGGTTCTTCAACACCATCCACCATGAGTTCGGCCATATCCTGAACCAAGCAAAAAACTATTCCACAGACTTTCAAAAAATATCAGCAGGCAAATACATGCCTGCGCAATGGCAACTCAGGGGTGAAGCCGCTGCCGCCGCCGACGGATTTGTATCTTCCTACGGCGGCAGCCAGCCGGAAGAAGATTTTGTAGAAGTGCTGGCACGCTACATTACCTACACGCCTGCCCAATGGAACGCCAAACTGACACAGGCGGGCGAGACAGGCGGAGAAATCATCCTTACGAAACTCAATATCGTAAAGAAATATATGCAGGACATGTGGGGCGTGGACATTGACGAACTGAAAGCCGTCATTCAGCGTCGCGCCAACGAAATACAGTTTATGGATTTTGATAACCTCGGATTTTAAAAATGACAACATGAAAAACAAGTTTTCAATCATCATCCCGCTTGTGGGGACGGCGCTGTTGTCGTCCTGTGTCCACTACACCGAAGACATTTTTGACAAACCCGCCTCGGAAAGAATTGCCGAATCCATACAAGCCTACCAGAACTTGCTGGTCGGGCAAACTAACGGATGGCTGGTAGAGTATTACCCCGAAAGCACGCAAAAATACGGCGGATACAACCTGTACTTCAAGTTTGAAGACCAAAGTGTGACCGTAAAATCGGAAATTGACCCTTCCGTGTCGTCGGAAAGTTTGTACTCCATAGGCAGCGACATGGGCCCCACCATCAATTTCGATACCTACAACACCCTGTTGCACTATTTTTCCGACCCTGCGTTCAATCAGGGAGGCGGTTACGGATTGAACTATGAAGGCGATTACGAATTTTTGATCATCAACGGATCGGAAACAGAATTTATTCTGAAAGGAAAGAAAACAAAAAACACCATCAGGATGACGCCCCTTCCCGCCGATCTTTCGTGGAACGATTATGTGCAATCCATAAAAGCGATGGAAGCGGAAGTGATTGTTCCGGCATACCGTATGACGGTGGATGGCAGGGAAATATATATTCAAAAAAGTCCCGGCGCCAGATTCTTTATGTTGAGAATCGGCAATGATGTTGTTCCCGCACCGTTTATCGTCACGCCGGCAGGAATTAAACTGTACCAGCCGGTCACGATACTGGATAAAACCTTACAGTTCTTCACCTATAATCACAGTGAAGACAAAATCGTCGAAGACAGTGACAATTCGATTATTTCCTTTGTTTATCCGCCTTTGAATCAATATTTTTTGGACAATCTGACGATAACGGACTGGTTTTTTCAAACGGCAGATATAGGTCCCGGATATCTAACGGCATGGAACACGGCAAAAGCCGATTTGGAAAACAAAGACGGAGAGGAATTGTATATGATGTGGCTGGGAACAATTGATGCAGATTATCCACCTGGGGTGTCTTTCGCAAGTTGGGATTATAGCGGTGACAGAGCATGGTACGGCACTTACGTCTACAACTTTGAAACCGCCGGCGAAAATCGGGTGACATTTCTTTTTGACAGCTACAGAACGTCGACGGAAGGAGTAAATGCAAGTTATTATGCATCCAGACTGATGGTTTTCGCCGGAATTTTTAACGGTCAAACCTTTACTATCGAACCCGATGTGGACATTACGACGAATCCGAAAAACATCACCAAAATTACCAAACTGAAGTTCACGGATGTCGCAAATCCAGATAATTGGTTTACCGTGGGTTTAAATACTGTTATCCGGCCTTAATTTAATCACCTGTAAATGTTTTGGATATGAAAAACAAATTGATTTATTATGCTGTGTTGCTGGCGTTTTTTGTTGCCGGATGCAGTAAAGACAATGAAAAAGAGGGAACCATCCTGAAAGTGATCGAGTCCCGGTTTGATATTACGGTCAAAGGCGGCACGGGTACCATCATTGTGGAAACCAACGGCGTGCTGGACGCCAAAAGCGACGCGGACTGGTGTGAAGTGGTAAGCGTGTCGGACAACACGGTGACTGTTGCGATAGCCGCCTACGACGGATTGCCCAACCGCACCGCCACAGTGACTCTCACGGCGGGAGACAGGAAGGAAAAAGTGGCTGTGACACAGACGGGAACTAAATTTTTCGCAACACCCAACTCCTTTGAGTCAGGAAGCAAAACCGCTACGTACAAAACCGTTATCTATCACGACATGGCTTTTACCGTTCAAAGCGCTGCCGAATGGATATCCGGCACGGTGAATACGGATACGGTGATCATCACGGTGGACGACAACAAAACCCTGTCCAACCGTACGGGAGCGATGGAAATAACTGCCGGCATCGTCACCATCCCCATTACCGTTACCCAAAGCGCCATGCGGTTTTCTCTCTCACAAAATTCCATCAATACGGGAAAGGACGCCGCAGTGTACAAGGTAGCCGTTACGCACGATTTTGACTTTGAAGCGGCAACCGCCGATAGCTGGTTGCATGTCTCAGTTACGGCAGGCAACGGCACCACCCCCGATACGGCAGTCATTGTCATTGACGCGCTGGATCCCAATGCCTCCGAACGTCAGGGCGTCGTGTCCGTCACATCGGGCAGTGAAACGCTGACCGTCGCCGTCAAGCAGGTGCCCCGCATCCTGACTTATGCGGAATTGCCGGGCGAATACACCATTACGGCAGAGTTATACTCCTCGCTGTATTATTCGGGAACCACCTTTACCGCCACGCTTACTTTGGAAGTACGGGAGGAAGGGAAATCGTATAATGCCACCATTGACGGATATTTCCCCGACAATGCGTTTTTTGCCGATACTTATGGCGGTCAGTATGAACAGTATCCGCTGGTCATCAACTATGTAAACGGTAGTCTGGTCATTCCCAACGGACAACTTGTTGCAAAGGATGCCGATGAGGATTTTGACTCTCCAACTGCATGGATATGGGAAGTGTATTATTTCGCTGTTTCTCAAACGTTAAGTATTTCGGACGATTCGGCGCTCACTTATGTCGGAAAATGGGATGGAGCACTGGATACGCCGGTATTTACATTTGATGACGGAGGCGTTTCATCAGATTTTGCGGTCATGGGTTTCGTGCCGTACTGGTGGAACAGAGTCCCGGATGATGAGAACTACGATTTCCCTGACTATGGGCTTATTCTGTACGATTGGGTACTCACCAAAAACGATCCGATACCGTAATCATCGGTATTTTGCAAAAAAAAGGCGGTTGAACGTGGGGTCAGCCGCCTTTTTTGTTATCTTTGTCCCGAAAAATCACTGTCATTGTCATGAGAGATACCCCGATACCGCGCGACATTGTTGACCGCGCAAGGACGGATAGCGGCTTGACTGCTATCGGCAAGGCTTCCATCCGCGAAGTATTAAAGTTAGTAAACCAAATCGAACGCATCACGGGATTGCGCTACATCAAGATGGAGATGGGCGTTCCGGGACTGCCTGCGGCGCAAACCGGCATTGACGCCCAAACCGCGGCGCTCCGCAACGGCGTGGCATCCATCTATCCGGACATTGAAGGCATCAGCGAACTGAAAGCCGAAGCGGCGCGCTTTGCCGGATTATTCCTGAACATTGACATACAGCCGTCGGGGTGTGTACCCACCGTCGGGTCGATGCAGGGCAGTCTCACCGCCTTTATGGTGAACAGCCGATGCCATGCCGACAGAGCATATACCCTGTTCATCGACCCAGGGTTTCCGGTGCAGAAACAGCAACATCACGTACTGGGGCTGAAATACAAAACCTTTGACGTGTACAATTACCGCGGCGACAAATTGCGCGACAAATTGGAATCCTTTCTTGGCGAGGGCAACATCCACACCATCGTGTACTCCAACCCCAACAATCCGTCGTGGATATGCCTTACGGAACGCGAATTGCGCATCATCGGCGAACTTGCCAACCGTCACGACGTCATTGTGCTGGAAGACCTTGCCTATTTCGGCATGGATTTCCGCACGGATTACGGAAAAAGCGGGCAACCTCCTTATCAGCCCACGGTAGCCCGCTATACGGACAATTACGTGCTTCTTTTCTCCGGCTCCAAAGTGTTCAGTTATGCCGGCGAGCGCATAGCTCTGATGCTCATTGGCGACGAACTGTATCGCCGCCGTTTCCCCGACCTGAAGCGTTTTTTCTCCTCCGACGGTTTCGGTCATGCCGCCGTGTACGGTGCACTGTATGCCATCTCTTCCGGCACAGCCCATTCCGCACAGTATGCGCTTGCCGCCATGTTGAAAGCCGCCAATGCCGGTTCTTTCGACTTTATTGGAGAAGTGAAAGCCTATGGCGAAAAAGCCCGCCGGATGAAAGAACTCTTTACCCGCTACGGATTCCGCATTGTGTACGACAAGGATGAGGACAAACCACTGGCGGACGGTTTTTATTTCACTATTTCTTATCCGGGATTCAGCGGCGCCGCGCTATTGGAAGAGCTACTCTACTACGGCATCAGCGCTATTGCGCTGGACATCACCGGAAGCGAGCGCAGTGAAGGCTTGCGTGCTTGCGTATCGCAGATGCGGCACACACAGTTTCCCGATTTGGAAACACGGTTGCACGCTTTTCACCAAGACCATCCGTACCGGTCGTAAGCCTGTCGGATCATCCGTTTGCGCCGCAGCAATTTTTGTATTTCTTGCCGCTTCCGCAGGGACAGGGGTCGTTGCGTCCCACTTTCTTTTCGGTCTTTACGAAAGGTTGCGGTTTCTGTTTTTCGCGAGTGTCCTCCATTCCCGGTGCGGGGCGGCGTGCGGCGTTTCCGGCGTATTCGCTCTTGTGTACCTGCATACGGCTCATGTCCAGACGGCGCGGTGCCTGCGCCCGTTGTACCTCGTTGGGGTCGCGCAACGGGATACTGCTTTTGAGCAGTAGCGATACGATGTCGCGGTTTACTCTTTCCACCATTGTTTTGAACAGTTCAAATGACTCGAACTTGTAGATCAACAAGGGGTCTTTCTGCTCGTAGCTGGCGTTCTGTACCGATGTGCGCAGGTCGTCCAACTCGCGGAGGTGTTCTTTCCAAGCTTCGTCGATAGTGGCGAGGATGGCGCTCTTCTCAAATGAGTGCATCAGTTCACGTCCCGCCGTTTCGTAGGCTTTTTTCAGGTTGGTGATGATTTGATATATGCGGCGTCCGTCGGTGAACGGCACCACAATATTTTCATACTGCCCACCCTGATTTTCGTACACATCTTTGATGACCGGCATGGTTTGCTGGGCGTTGTGTTCGCATTTGCGCCGGTAAGTTTGTAAAGCCGTGTCGTAAACGAGTTCGATAGTTTCGTTCACCGGATTTTTCAGGAAGGAGGATTCGCTCGCCGGCATTTCGATGGAGAAATAGCGGATGAGTTCCATATTGAGACCTTCAAAATCCTGATCGCGGTGAAATGCGGTAATCATGCTTTCAATCACGTCGTACATCATGTTGGCGATGTCTATGTTGAGGCGTTCGCCGAAGAGCGCATGGCGGCGTTTGGTGTAAATCACCTCGCGTTGCGAGTTCATCACGTCGTCGTATTCCAGCAAACGCTTGCGGATGCCGAAGTTGTTTTCTTCCACCTTTTTCTGCGCCCGTTCGATGGATCGGGTAATCATGGAATGCTGGATGACTTCTCCTTCTTTCAATCCGAGGCGGTTCATCATGCCCGCGATTCTGTCGGAGCCGAACAGGCGCATGAGGTCGTCTTCGAGGGACACGAAAAATTGCGAACTGCCTGGGTCTCCCTGACGACCGGAGCGACCGCGCAACTGCCTGTCCACGCGGCGCGATTCGTGACGTTCCGTGCCTACGATTGCCAAACCGCCCGCTTTGCGCACTTCGGGTGACAGCTTAATGTCCGTACCGCGTCCCGCCATGTTGGTGGCAATGGTGACCGTTCCCGTTTTGCCTGCTTCGGCAACGATGTCGGCTTCTTTCTGGTGCAGTTTGGCGTTCAGTACGTTATGCCTGATTTTGCGCAGGTTGAGCATCTTGCTCAGCAGTTCCGATATTTCCACCGAAGTGGTGCCCACCAGCACGGGACGTCCGTTGTTTACCAAATCGACGATTTCGTCTATCACGGCGTTGTATTTTTCGCGTTTGGTTTTGTACACCAAATCCTCATGGTCTTTGCGGATGATGGATTTATTGGTGGGAATCACCACCACATCCAGTTTGTAGATGTTCCAGAGTTCGCCGGCTTCCGTTTCCGCCGTACCGGTCATGCCCGCAAGTTTGCGGTACATGCGGAAATAGTTTTGCAAGGTAATGGTGGCGAACGTTTGCGTGGCGGCTTCCACTTTCACGCTTTCTTTTGCCTCAATTGCCTGATGCAGCCCGTCCGAATAGCGACGTCCTTCCATGATGCGCCCCGTTTGTTCGTCCACGATTTTCACCTTGTTGTCTATCACCACGTATTCATCGTCTCTCTCGAACAGGGTGTAGGCTTTCAGCAACTGGTTGACCGTATGCACGCGCTCGGATTTGACGGCGTAGTCGCGCAACAGTTCGTCTTTTTGCTCCAGTTTCTTTTCCGGCGTGAGGTCTTGTTTTTCGAGTTCCGAAACGGCGGTGCCGATGTCGGGCAGGATGAAAAACTCGGGGTCTTCCGTGCGGCGCGTCAGCACTTCGATACCTTTGTCCGTCAGTTCAATGCTGTTATGTTTTTCATCAATTACAAAGAACAGTTCATCGGTGGCGATGTGCATGTTCTCGTTATTGTTCTGCATGTAAAAATTTTCGGTTTTCAGCAGCAACTGTTTGTTGTTCTGTTCGCTCAGCAGCTTAATGAGCGGCTTGTTTTTCGGCAGTCCTTTGTGTGCGCGAAGCAGCATCAGCCCGCCCTTGTCGCGTTCTTTAGAGTCTTCGCTATTGATGAGGGAGCGACATTCGGACAATATCTGGGTGACTAATTTTCTTTGTTCATTAAACAGTTGCTCCACACGGGGCTTATATTCATCAAAAAGCTGATTGTCTCCGCGCGGCACGGGTCCGGCGATGATGAGGGGGGTACGGGCGTCGTCAATGAGCACGGAGTCCACTTCGTCCACAATGGAGTAGTGGTGTTTGCGCTGCACCAAATCTTCGGGGCTGATCGCCATGTTGTCGCGCAGGTAGTCGAAGCCGAACTCGTTGTTGGTGCCGAAGGTGATGTCGGCATTATAGGCGGCGCGGCGTTCGGGTGAGTTGGGCTGGTGTTTGTCGATGCAGTCCACCGACAGTCCGTGAAATTCGTAAAGCGGTCCCATCCATTCGGAGTCGCGTTTGGAGAGGTAGTCGTTCACCGTCACCACGTGTACGCCCAGCCCCGCCAAGGCGTTCAGAAAGACCGGAAGCGTTGCCACAAGCGTTTTTCCTTCACCCGTAGCCATTTCGGCGATTTTCCCCTGATGCAGCACTACTCCGCCGATGAGTTGCACGTCATAATGCACCATGTCCCACACTATTTCGTTGCCGCCAGCCATCCAGCGGTTGAGATAAATCGCTTTATCGCCGGCAATCATCACGTTGTGTTTCTTCACGGCAAGCGCGCGATCGAAATCGTTGGCGGTAACTTCAACGCGCTCGTTTTCCTTGAACCGGCGAGCAGTTTCTTTCATCACCGCAAAGGCGACGGGCAAAATTTCGTTCAGTGTCTGTCCCATCGTTTCCAGCACCGATTTTTCCAGACGATCAATCTCTTTGTAGATTTTTTCCACCTCCTCCACCGATATGTCCGTTTCTTCCGCTTTGACTTTCAGTGCAGCTATTTCGGACTGTTCTCCCGATATGGCGTCTTTGATTTTTTGTTTCAGCAGAACGGTTTCCTCCCTCAGCCTGTCGTTGGAAAAAGCTGCGATGCGACCGTATTCTGCTTTCACTTTATCTGCGTAAGGCTGTATTTCCCTCATGTCTTTTTGGGCTTTGTCGCCGAAAAGCGAGGAAAGAACTGAATTAATAAAGCTCATTTGTGCAAAGAGTATAAAAATGCAAAAATACAACATTTTTTGTTTTTCCACAGTGCGAAATCAAGAAATTTGAGTATTCCATAGGAAAAGTCAAAAATATCGTATCTTTGTTGCGTATTTTTACTGTTTTATCATTTGTTTTATGGAATTGTTATCCAAAAGGTTAGCCGGTCTTTCCGAATCGCAGACTATGGCTATGAATCAAAAGACGCAGGATTTGCAAGCGCAGGGTGTAGATGTGGTGAACCTCAGCGTGGGCGAACCCGACTTTTTCACACCCGACCATGTGAAAGCCGCCGCCAAAGAGGCTGTGGACAAAAATTTTTCGTTTTATTCGCCGGGCGACGGTTACGCAGATCTCCGAAAAGCGGTGGTAGCCAAGTTCAAAAACGAAAACGGATTGGAGTATACGCCGCAACAGGTGATTGTTTCCAACGGCGCGAAACATTCCCTTGCCAATGCCGTCATGTCTGTGGTGGACGAAGGTGACGAGGTGATTGTTCCCGCACCTTACTGGGTTACTTACGTGGAGTTGGTAAAATTAGCCGGTGGCGTAAATGTGGTGTTGCGCACCACGCTGGCGACCGATTACAAGGTGACGCCCGCCCAAATGGAAGCCGCCATCACACCCAAAACCAAGGCGTTTCTCCTGTGTTCCCCTTCCAATCCTACCGGTAGCGTGTACTCCAAAGCCGAATTGGAAGCCATTGCCAATGTCATAGCAAAACATCCGCGCATCATCATTATCGCCGACGAAATTTACGAACACATTAATTTTGCGGGGAAGCACGAAAGTATTGCACAGTTTGACACCGTGAAAGACCGGACAGTGGTTATCAACGGCGTATCCAAATGCTATGCCATGACCGGTTACCGAATCGGTTATCTGGCGGCTCCGCTGTGGCTTGCCAAAGCCTGTTCAAAGTTGCAAAGCCAATTTACCTCCGGACCTTCGTCTATCGCGCAACGCGCCGCATTGAAAGCGCTCACTACGGAAAGTTCTTTCACGGAAGACATGAAAGAAGTCTTTAAACGGCGGCGCAATTTGGTATTGCAAGGCTTGTCCGAAATTCCGGAATTGAAATTCAATGTCCCGCAAGGTGCGTTTTATGTTTTCCCCGACGTGAGCGCCTATTTCGGCAAAAGCGACGGTGAAACCGTCGTCCGCAACAGCGCCGACCTTAGTCTGTACCTGTTGAGCAAAGGCTACGTTGCCACCGTTTCCGGCGACGGGTTCGGCGAACCCAACTGTATCCGTATTTCGTATGCCACTGCTGACGAAAAATTGAGCAAAGCGATGGCGTCCATGAAAGCGGCTTTTGCAAAACTGAAATAAAACCGGCGTAAACTTTCCATTTTCAACTTTCAATTAACCGCTATTCGCTATTTACACGGTTCTGTTGTGCGCGTTGCTTTGACGGTGTAGTCGGTGGTGGTTCCGTCTTCGGCAGTGACGGTATAAACCACGCCTTCGCCGGAGAAAAAGTCGGAGCCGCTTTTGAGCGTTACCGCTGCTTTGTCAGACGCGGTGACGTTCGCACTCTGTACGCTGACCGTGGCCGTCTTGCAAAACGACTTGGATATGGTGGCGCCGCAATTGCCGTCGCACCACACGTCGTTGCCCGTGGCAAAGCGGATGATGCGTTTTTCGTCGCTCGCGGGCGATGCGTTTTTCTTGCAGGCAAAAGCGCCTGCCATACATAGACATACAATGACAATAACTGTTCTTTTCATGGGTTGATTGAAGATTTTTTATTTATTCGTTTTTATTCGTTTAGCGTTGCTGACAAGATTTTGTCATCCCGTTCACCGCTGACAGCGGTCTTGCGACCACTGTCAGGGTAGAGGGAAGCATTCTTAATTCTTAATTAATGTACGGACATTTTGAGGGTTTTCGCCGTTGCGCCGTTGCTGATGCGTATCAGGTACACGCCTTTGGGCCAACCGCCCACTGTGATGGTTTCGCTGGCGGAAGTGGCCTTGAAACTGCGGTGCACTT
>JAISWR010000134.1 GCA_031270985.1 Bacteroidales bacterium
GATTACAGCGCACTGCGCGAACCGGTGAGCCGAAAGGTACACGCAATGATTTGCCTCGGCGCGGACAACAGCAAACTGATAGAGGCTTTCGGGACAACCGTGCCGTGGCACACCGAAGTGCGCTCCATGCGCGACGCCGTAAAGGCAGCTTACAGCGCGGCACGCGCCGGAGACACAGTGCTGCTCTCGCCCGCCTGCGCCAGTTTCGACCTGTTCGACAACTACGAAGACCGTGGCAGACAGTTCAAACAGTGCGTCAGGGAACTGTGACGAATGTATCGGCATGTAAACTGCTCAAAACAGGGTTACGGGACGAGGAACGGAAAATACAATGTTCGACTTTGACCTTGCAGGATGGCATGAAATAGAAATAAAAAGAAATTTATATTTCATAATGATAAAAAAATGTCTAATTTTGATGCCAAAATTTAGCGATAAATGAGCGAGCGAATATTGAAAGCCCTGATGCAGTTGTTTGCAATTGTTGCGCGTCCGGATGACAGTGATTCATCCGACCGCCATCGCATCGTCGAAGGTTTTTTGCGCAAACAGCTCAATCAAGAGTTGGCGAAAGAATACCTCGCCATATTTGAATATCATTACAACACTTACCAGAAAAAATATAAAGATCGGAACAAATACCAGAAACGTACTATGGCAAGTTCCGTCAGGCTACTGGTGATCTGCGACCAAATCAACAAAGAGTTGAACCAAAGCGAAAAAGTGACGCTGATGGTACTGCTGCTCAGTTTCATCAAGACGGGGCACGGCGCGGTGAGCACCATATCCGAGTTTGAGGAAAGATTTGTGAAAATGGTTGCCGACTCGCTGTATATCGAAAGTTCGGAATTTCTGGAATTATTGCAGTTTGTGATGTTGCCGGTGGAATACCTGTCGCCTTTGCCCAATTTGCTGTTTATCGGCAACGGGCAGGAAACGGAAGAGGACACAATCTTCGAGAACATCGTTGCAGCCGATACGGAACAGTACCGGAACAGCTGCAAATACTTGTACCGCGACGGCATTGCATCGCCTGTGGCGGTACTGCTTCTGAAAAGTGTCAATCTCTACATCTGCCGTTACGACGGCGACAAGGAACTGACGTTGAACAATCAGGCCATGGACGAAAGGTCGATTTTCATTCTGAACTACGGGAGTAGTATCCGCAATCCGCACATGAAACCGGTGTATTACAGCGATATCGTCAATTGCTTCTCCCACGGCGAACAGGTAAGCCCGCTGCTGTACAAAGTGGAAAATACGGAATACCGCTTTGACAACGGCGTTGTGGGGCTGCATTCCCTCAGTTTTGAGATTCTTTCAGGCAACGTAGTGGGCATCATGGGCGGCAGCGGCGCGGGCAAATCCACGCTGTTGAGCGTCCTCACCGGATTAAACCGTCCTACCAAAGGACGTGTAATGCTGAACCATGTGGACATACACAAGCAGGAACGGCTGATAGAAGGGCTGATCGGCTATGTGACGCAGGATGACCTGTTGGTGGAAGAACTGACGGTGTATCAAAACCTGTATTTCAATGCCAAATTATGTTTCGGACAATATCGCGAAAAAGAGATCCGCAAACGCACCGAAGAGGTGTTGCATGAACTCGGGCTGTACGAAATTCGCGATATGAAAGTGGGAACGCCGCTGAACAAGAAAATCAGCGGAGGACAGCGCAAACGGCTCAATATCGCACTGGAGTTGATACGCCAGCCGACCGTGCTGTTTCTGGACGAACCCACCTCCGGCTTGTCGTCGCGCGACTCGGACAACATCATGACCCTTCTCAAAGACCTGTCGCTGAAAGGTAAACTGATATTCGCGGTCATCCACCAACCATCGTCCGACATTTTCAAGATGTTTGACCGCCTGCTGGTGCTCGACCAGGGAGGATACATGATTTACAACGGCGACCCCGTGGATTCCATCCTGTATTTCAAATCGCAGGCACACCAAGCCAACCGCTACGTCAGTGAATGTTCCGAGTGTGGCAATGTCAATCCCGAACAGATATTCAATATTGTGGAAGCGGGCGTTCTCGACGAACGAGGACAACCCACCGGCACGCGGCGGATATCCCCCAAAGAGTGGTATGACTTGTTTGCCGCAACGCCTGTGGCAGACACACCGGACGACATCCAGCCGCATGGAGAATTGCCCACGGGAACGGTGAAACGCCCGTCAAAACTGAAACAGTTCATAGTGTACGCCACCCGCAACATCCTGACCAAACTCAGCGACACGCAATACATTGCGATTTGCCTGCTCGAAGCGCCGTTGCTGGCATTGTTGCTGTCATACATCATCCGCTATTATGATACCACACAAGGGCAATATTCTTTTGAACTGAATGAAAACCTGCCGATTTACATCTTTGTAGCGGTCATAATCGCCATTTTCATCGGCTTGTCCGTTAGCGCGGAAGAAATCATCAAAGACCGGAAAATCCTGAAACGGGAAGCGTTCCTCAATTTGAGCCGCGGAAGTTATCTTTTGTCAAAAATACTGGTGCTTTTCGGCATATCCGCCATACAGGCGGCGCTGTTCGTTTGGGTGGGCAATGCGGTGACGGGAGTTGTCGGCATGGGGTCTATTTACTGGCTGGTACTGTTTTCGGCATGGGCATGTGCGAACATGATGGGGCTGGCTATCTCGGACACATTCAAATCCGTAGTCACGATTTACATCCTTATCCCGTTTATTGTCATCCCGCAGTTGATGCTAAGCGGCGTGCTGCTACGTTTTGAAAAAATCAACCCCGCCATATCATCACCCGCATCCGTGCCGTGGTACGGCGAAATCATCACCGCGCGCTGGGCTTTTGAAGCGCTTGCCGTAGATCAGTTTATGAACAATGACTACGAAAAAACGCTCTATCCCTACGAAAAAATTATCAGCACCGCCGAATTTCGAAAAAATTACTGGCTGGTGGAAATGAAAAATAAACTGACGCAGGTAAAGACGGATCTCGGCACAGGCATACAACCCCAACAGGAAATGCTTAACCTGCTGTGTAACGAGATAGAATTGGAAAACACCTATCAAAAAGACATTCAGCTGCCGTTCCGCACCATGCTTGCCAAAGAAGGGCTTTCCGAAGACCTGCTGGAGCAGACCGACCAATATCTGGAACGGCTGAACCGCCACTACGCAGCATTGTACAATAAAGCTTCGATCATGAAAAACGAAGCAATAAACAAAATCACAGATACCGACCCCGACAGGTTACGTTCGCTGAAATCCGCATATTTCAACCAAAGTCTTGCCGATATGGTCAAAAATAGCAATGAAATTTACCGGTTGGTGGAATACAAAGAACAACTGTTGCAAAACTACCACCCCATCTATAAAGACCCCGATCATGCGTTCATCAAGGCGCAATTCTACGCACCTTCCAAACGAGTGTTCGGACAACTGTTCCCCACCGTGTGGGTGAACATCATTATAATATGGTGTTTCAATGTGTTTTTCTTTATCGAACTGTATTTCAGATGGCTTCCGAAACTCCTGAACATCAAGTTCACCCTATTCAAATCAAAATTCAAAGGGCAAAACTGAGATCACATCAATCCCGACATTTTGTGATTGCGCACGATAATCCAAACGATAACAGGAATACCGATGAAAGCGGTCACCGAGTTGATAGGCAGCACAACCCCGCCCGCAGGCAGCATGGAAATCAAATCGCTTACCAGCATAATGATAGCGCCCGCCAAGATACAACCGGCAAATAATATGCGCTGGTCGGCTGTGTGGAACAGCATCCGGCAAATGTGCGGCACGGCAATACCGATGAACCCTATGGGCCCGCAAAACGCGGTGACACTGCCGGCAAGTATCCCTGTACTGAAAAAAATCAACAACCGCGAGGCAAGTACATTAACGCCCAGACTGCGAGCGTAGTTTTCACCCAGCAATAAAGCGTTCAGGCTTTTCAAAGACAGCAACGACACCAGCAGTCCCGCCAAAACGCAAGGCGCCAACACGCCTAATTGCGACGAGGTGACGGCGTTGAGGCTGCCCATCGTCCACACGGTAAAAGTTTTCAAAAGGTTTTCATTGCTGAAAAATTGCAGTACGTTGATGACCGACGAAGTGATGCTCCCGAACATGATGCCGAGAATCAGAATAGTCATGACATCCTTAATCCGCAATGACACGGAAAATATCAGGAACAGCACCGATGATGCGCCCGTGAATGCGGCGGCAACAATCATCCAGTTGCCAACTACGCCTGTTGCTGCCGCAACGCCCGATAAACCCATCATCACAATTGCCACCCCCATACTTGCTCCTGCGCTGATGCCCAACACAAAAGGCCCTGCCAGCGGATTGCGAAACACTGTTTGCATCTGCAATCCGCTGACGCTTAAAGCCATCCCCGCCAGCAATCCGGTGACGGCTTTGGGCAAACGAAATTCCCGCACGATGGTGATCCATTCTTCGGCAGCACTGTTCCCCGTAAACAGTATCCGGATAATTTCCGCACAAGGAATACGGATATTCCCCGTCAGCAACACCATGAAAAAAGCGCCCGCCAACAACAGGAACAATATCCCGAATATCAGCGTATGCCTCACCGGTTATTTCGAATATCCGACAGTTTGCGCCAATATGATTTCCTGTTTGTCGGTCAGTTTCAGAATTTTTTTGAGGTTATCCTTATTGACACTGCCTCTCACCACTGTTGCCAAACCTTCGGAGGCGCAAAACAAGTAAACGTTTTGCGAAATGAAACCGCAATCTATGCCTGCCGTTTCGCGGTTAGCCTTATCCAGATTGGCGACATACACCAGATTAAGCGCAGCGGTTGCGACAAAATCCTGACCGCCCGTGTCCTTGCGGTAATCTCCCTTGGCGCAAAGCGTAAGTTTGTTGGCTTTGGCGTCATAGAGATAGAAGCCGTCGGGCAAAGCCACATACACTTCCAACTCCTGCCGATTGTTTGCAGAAGGCGCTGTTCGCTTGTCGTCACGGTTGAATCCATACGCCGCCCACAACAGGTTGGACAATTTTTGCGACTCAATAGCCTTCGCGGAATACTCGCGCACAGACTGCCGCTTGTTCAGCGCGTCCATCAACGGTAAGCCGCCCGTCCTGACAGGTGCGGGCAACTGTACATCCTGTGCGGATACCGCTACAGTCCCTAAAAAGAAAATCAGTGTTAAAAATAATTTGTTCATCATTGTTTTGTTTTAAAATTATATATTAATTTAATTATCAACGCATTGCATATTATTCCCATGCAATGTTCTTATTGTGCAAAGATAATAAAAAACAACAATAACGAAATCTTAAATAATGTTAATTCAACTGTTTTTGCTATTTTTGTCATTGTTTTTACATGACTGAGATGACCACGCCTCCTTTTTTACGTCAGGGCGACACCGTAGGCGTTATTGCGCCGGCATACCATGCGGAGAGGCATCGGTGGGACGTTGTGTTGCCTCTTTTACACTCGTGGGGATTCCGTGTGGTGGAAGGTAAAAGCCTCAGCCTGAAAGACAACCTGTTTTCCGGCAGCGACGCACAACGGCTGGAGGATTTGTGTGCCATGATGCGAAACCCCGACATCAAAGCTGTGCTATGCGCGCGCGGAGGATACGGAACCGGACGGTTGCTGACGGAGTTGGATAATTGTATCGGCAGTTTCGGCGCAAAATGGCTCATCGGTTACAGTGATATTTCCGTTTTGCTCACTTATTGGACACAACGGCTGCGGCAACAGTGTATTCACGGCCCCATGCCCGTGAACTTGCAGGACACGTCGCCGGAGCAGGTACAGTCGTGGGAATATTTGCGCGGCATTTTACAGGGGCAAATGCCCGTTTATTCCCTGCCTTCATCCGGATACAACCGCGCGGGAGAAGCAGTGGCGACGCTTACCGGCGGCAATCTCTCCGTGTTGCACGGTTTGAACGGCACGCCGTACCAGATATGGACGGATGACCATATCCTGTTCATCGAGGACGTGAACGAAAATCTGTACCATCTGGACAGGATGATGAACAGCCTGCGCATCGGCGGACAGTTCCACAAATTAAAAGGCTTGCTGGTGGGCAGCATGACCGGAATGAAAGACGGAGAGCCGTCATTCGGAAAAACAGCCTGCGAAATTATTCGGGAACACGTTGCAAAATATGATTTTCCTGTGGTTTTCGATTTTCCCGCCGGACACGGAGGTGCCAATCATCCATTGGTGATGGGCGCTATCACGCATTTCTCCGTAGCGGAAACAGCAGTTTCCATTGCGCAGTCCTGTACCGGAATTTAAAACGAGAAAAATGATAAATTTTCTTAAAAATTATCCTATTTGTTTTTTGTATCAAAAAAAAACGTACCTTTGCGCTCCACTTTTTAGCATGACGTACATGGGTGACATGCGCGCTAACAGATTGCTGTTCAGCAAATTTAATGAAAACGGGCGAATGTTGCGCACAGTCATAAAAAAGAGGTGTATTTTTAGATTAATGGTTATCAATAGATTATAAAATACGACAATGAAGGTAAGAGCATCTATCAAAAAAAGGAGTGAGGAATGCAAGATAGTGAGACGCAAGGGGTGTCTTTATGTGATCAACAAGAAAAATCCGAAGTTCAAACAACGTCAGGGATAATTTAAAAACACATTATATAATATTATGGCAAGAATTGTTGGTGTTGATTTACCAAGGAACAAACGCGGAGAGATAGGATTGACCTATATTTACGGCATCGGACGTAACTCTGCCCGGAAGATTTTAAGTACTGCCGGTATTGATTTCGATAAAAAAGTACAAGATTGGAATGATGAGGAATTAGGGAAAATCCGCACCATCCTGAATGAAGAATACAAGGTGGAAGGTGAATTGCGTTCCATCGTGCAACTGAACATCAAGCGTTTGATGGATATTGGTTGCTATCGCGGCGTTCGCCACCGTATCGGGCTTCCCGTAAGAGGGCAAAGCACTAAAAATAACGCCCGCACACGTAAAGGCAAAAAGAAAACCGTTGCAAATAAAAAGAAAGCTACCAAATAATTTTAGTATAGAAGATAATTATGGCAAAAAAGTCGGGAACAACCAAGAAAAAGGTTGTCAAAGTAGAATCTACAGGGCAAGTGCACATCAATGCGTCGTTCAACAATGTCATCGTTACGTTGACGAACGATTCGGGGCAGGTCATTTCATGGTCTTCTGCCGGAAAGATGGGGTTCAAAGGGTCGAAGAAAAACACGCCCTATGCGGCGCAAACAGCGGCGACAGACTGTGCAAAAGTGGCTTTTGACATGGGGTTACGCAAAGTAAAGGCATTTGTGAAAGGGCCCGGATCGGGACGCGAATCGGCCATCAGAACCATTCACGGAGCGGGCATTGAAGTGACGGAAATTGTTGATGTTACACCGTTGCCACATAACGGTTGCCGTCCTGCAAAACGCAGAAGGGTATAAGATCAGCAAATCAAGATTGAATCTCACAATTAAAAACAAGCATTAGCAATGGCAAGATATACCGGACCTAAAACAAAAATAGCAAGAAAATTCGGAGAGCCGATTTTTGGCACCGATAAGTCATACGAACGCAAGCCGCATCCTCCGGGACAACATGGCACTACCAAAGCCCACAAAAAAACGTCGGAATACGGCGTTCAGCTCAAAGAGAAACAAAAAGCGAAATATACCTATGGCGTGTTGGAACGTCAGTTTTCCAATCTGTTTGACAAAGCGCACCGCAGTCATGGCGTTACCGGCGAAGTGCTGCTGCAACTGCTTGAGTCGAGATTGGACAATGTCGTGTACCGTCTGGGTATCGCTCCATCCCGCATGGCAGCACGCCAATTGGTCAACCACCGGCACATCGTGGTGAACGGCGAAGTGGTCAGCATACCGTCCTATCAAGTGAAAAACGGTCAAACGATAGGCGTTCGCGAACGTTCCAAATCATTGGAAATCGTCACCGGCAACGTCGGAAGACAGGTACGTTACTCGTGGCTGGAATGGGATGCCCGCAGCATGACAGGCAAATTCCTCAATGTCCCCGAACGAGTGGATATTCCGGAAAATATTAAGGAGCAACTGATTGTAGAATTGTATTCAAAATAATTTAAAATAACATGGCGATTTTAGCTTTTCAAAAACCCGACAAAGTGGTTATGCTCGAAGCCAGCGACCAGCATGGCAAATTTGAGTTTCGTCCGCTTGAACCGGGTTACGGAATCACGGTGGGGAACGCTTTGCGAAGGATTTTGTTGTCTTCGCTGGAAGGTTTTGCCATCGCAAGAATCAAAATAGACGGCGTACAGCATGAATTTTCCACTATACCCGGTGTAGTGGAAGATGTGACGGAAATAGTTTTGAATTTGAAACAAATCCGTCTCAAACGGATGAATGAAAGCGTGGAAAATGAAATCATCCACGTAGTGTTCAACGGACAAACAGTATTTAAAGCAGGAGACCTCGACAAGTCTTTGGTGGGCTTTAAAGTGTTGAATCCCGATGTGACAATTTGCCACATGGACAACAAATTGAAACTTCAGATGCGGATAGACATCGAAAAGGGACGAGGTTATGTGCCTGCAGAAGAAAACAGGTTGGCAGACGCCGAAATCGGGTTGATAGCCATTGATTCCATCTACACACCTATCAAAAACGTCAAATATACGATCGAAAACTATCGCGTGGAACAAAAGACGGACTATGAAAAGTTAGTGATAGAAATTGATACGGACGGCTCCGTGCATCCCAAAGAAGCCTTGAAAGAAGCGGCAAAGATACTGATTCACCATTTCCTGCTTTTCTCCGACGAAAAGATTACGCTCGAAGTGGAAGAAAAGCAGCCGACGGAAGAATTTGACGAAGAAATCCTCAGAATGCGCCAGCAGCTCAAAACCAAACTGACGGAGATGGACTTGTCGGTGCGTGCACTCAACTGCCTGAAAGCCGCAGAAGTGGAAATACTTGGCGATTTGGTGCGATTCAGCAAAAATGACCTGTTGAAATTCCGTAATTTTGGTAAAAAATCACTCACCGAATTGGACGAACTGCTGGAAAGCATGAACCTGAATTTTGGAATGGACGTCACAAAATATAAATTAGATAAAGATTAATCAATCCCAATGAGACACGCAAGAAAAATCAACCATCTTGGTCGTACCAACACACACCGCAAAGCGATGTTGTCCAATTTGGCATGTTCGCTGATTAAGCACAAACGCATCACCACCACGCTTGCTAAAGCCAAAGCGTTAAGAGTGTTTATCGAACCGCTGATTACAAAATCTAAAGCCGCCAACAATCCGGAAATCACACCTGTCGTGAAAAAAATTACCGTGACGCACAAAGACAATACGGTGAGTGAGGTGGAACGCAAAATCAGGGTCAATTCTTCAACGCCTGCCCGTCGTGTGGTGTTCAGTTACCTGAAAGATAAAGATGCGGTAAAAGAGTTGTTCGGTGCGGTTGCTTCCAAAGTTGCCGACCGCCCGGGCGGCTATACGCGAATCCTGAAAACAGGATTCCGCAAGGGCGACAGCGCCGAAACCTGTATCATTGAGTTGGTGGACTACAACGAAAATATGCTGACAGACAAGAGCGCTAAGGAAAAAGCCACAACGCGCAGAAGCCGTCGCGGTGGAAAAAAGAAAGCCACAACAACGGAAACAGCGAACACAACCGCTCCCATACAGGAAGTAAAAACAGAGCAACCGACTGCGGAAGCTACCGACGTCGTTTCGGAAACGGAAAAAAAGAAAGAAGAATAATCGATTTTTTCCTCTTCCCTCAAACAAACAAAAACTGCAATATTCAAGATGTTGCAGTTTTTTTATTTCCATATTGGACATTTAAATTCCGTATAAATTTTGTTGATAATTGCGAATGTTATATATTTGTCGGAAATATTGAGATGGAAAGCTCCATGAGAATCATTTTTTTCGGTTTGTTCTTGTGCGTTAATATTGCAGCATATTCTCAAAACGAACGATTCAAATCCCTGTTCGTGTTTAATTTCACGAAATATGTGGAATGGCCGACAGCCTACGAAGAAGGGGATTTTGTAATCACGATTTTGGGTAATTCGCCGATGTACAATGAACTGTTGCACAACGTCAAAGGAAAACAGGCGGGAAAGCAATCCATCGAAGTATTGCAGGCAGGCAATATTTCGGGAATCAGACAATGCCATATTCTCTACATCCCGTCACAACAAAGCAGCCTGCTGGAAGCGGCACAGAAACATCTTGCAGGAAGACCTACGCTGGTCATCACGGAAAAAAAAGGACTGATTCAGGAAGGCGCAGACATCAATATCATACAGACCAACAAAAAACTGCAATATGAGATAAGCCCCCAACAAATAGAAAATAAAAACTTGAAAGTGAGCAAAACACTGCTGAATGTGGGCATCATTTACGACACTAACGCACCTGCACGCAGAATTCCCGAACTGGAATCGGCGGACGAAACCACCCTGCCGCGATAAATCGGCAGGTTACAATTTTCCCCAAATTGGGTTAAGGATTATGTCAAAAATTTTTTGCATCTTGTTGGCAGACAGTTGTCCGGGAGCAGTTGTCCGGAAGTCGTCAATGGAGGCGAAAGTAAATGGTGCGCCCAGAAAAGGTGCGGTTATGCGGCTGATTTTTCCGATGTCGGACATGGCAAAGGCGATAAGGCGGTTGCATTGCCCATATAGCGACATGACTTTTGCGACATCGGCAGGAGAACGTGCCGTGACGGCAAGTTTTACCCAATCCGCTCCCATATCCAACGATTGCTGTACAACAGTGGTCAATGCCGAGATTTCGGGTGTGGCGTCAAAGTTGTGATATGAAACAATCACCTGCGTACCATTGGCTTTTGCAATGTCCGTCAGAGATTTGCGGTATGCTTCCTCCGCCTCGTATTCAACATCCACATAAGTGGCGCCGGCACAGATAGCGGTTGTCAGTTGCGCGGCGCGTTCCCTGTCGGCGTACTTTCCTTTCCGGCAAGTTGCTATCCATTGGCGGCACCGATCGGCAAGTTGACGTATTTTTTCGTCGTCGAGTTGCATCAAGTCAAACCGTATTTCCACCAATGGGAACATGGCAGCCAATTTCATGCACGTTGTAAAATTCGCTTCTCCTATGCTGACGCAAATCCTGTTGTTCATCGGTGGTTCATTAAGTGTGCCATTGCGATTTGTTCCTTGTATGCTTCAATGGTTTTTTCCATTCCCAGGTAAAGCGCATCGGAGATCAGCGCGTGACCGATGGATACTTCCTTGACCTGCGGTATTTGGGAGATGAAATAGCACAAATTGGACAGGCTCAGGTCGTGTCCCGCATTAACATCCAAGCCCAGCGAACAGGCAAATGTTGCGGCTTCGAGGAACGGTCGTATGGCCGCTTCGCGGTCTTTGCCGTAATTGCTGGCGTAGGGGCCTGTGTACAGTTCAATCCTGTCTGTTCCCGTTTCCGCAGCAGCTTCGATGATGCGCGGTTCGGTGCTCACAAACAGCGACGTGCGGATGCCGGTTTGTTTCAGCCCTTTCACTATATCTGTCAGGAAAGATTTGTGGATGATGGTGTTCCATCCTTCGTTGGAGGTGATCGCACCTGTCGCGTCGGGCACCAACGTCACCTGACATGGTTTGACGTCAAGCACCAATCGCATGAAATGGCTACTCGGATTGCCTTCTACGTTAAAATCCACCGACAGTTTGTCCCTTATGGCGTGTACGTCGGAATAGCGGATATGACGCTCGTCCGGACGAGGGTGTACCGTAATTCCTTCTGCGCCAAAACGTTCACAATCCAGCGCAACTTGCAATACGTCCGGAATATTTCCTCCGCGTGCATTGCGGATGGTGGCTACCTTATTAATGTTGACGCTCAATAATGTTTTCATCAAATTTTTCATTTTTCACTTTCATCCTCCTGCTTTTTTCACCTTATACCCTTTTTGTTGCAGTAGCAGCATGACCTTTTCTCGAAAATCGCCCTGAATCAGGATTTCGCCGTCTTTTGCCGAACCGCCCGCACCACATTTGGTTTTCAAATCTTTGGCGAGATCGGATAAGTCGTCGTCTGTGCCGATAAAGCCTCTCACCAGCGTTACCGATTTGCCCCCACGGTTTCTCCTGTCCAGCATCACGCGCAAATCCTGTTGCGGCGGAGGAAGCGTCACTTGCTCATCCTGATGGTCATATCGGTAGCAAAAATCCGGATTGGTGGAATACACCACATTGACTGGGCGTTGTTTCATTCGTCAAATGCAAAATTAGCGGTCATCAAGTCCCCGTCCATGAAAATCCGCTTGAAGCCGAAATCGGTCAAGAGGTTGATGAACACAGCGTTTTCAAACGCTTCCGATGATTTGTCCCTTTTCATGAGCATCTCTTTAACGATACAAAATTACATGAAATTTTTGATTTTCTCCCTATTGAGATGAATATCGCTGTAGATTTTTGTCCGCAGATTTCATAGATGAACACGGATTTTGCAACAGGGTAAATGCGGAAAGAAAATGTCACTGCTGACAACGACAACGATTGTTGCTGTTGTCCGGCGAGTAACTGTCGGCACCGTCCGTTTGCGCATTTCCTGAAAAACGGCTTTCACCTGTTTGACGGACAAATCGCTCAGATTGGCCGTACCAACAAAAAATTCCAACCATTTGAAAAGCTTAGATTCGTATTTTTCCACATCAATTCCGGATATGTGTGACTTGCCGGCATACTTTGCAGAACACCTCAGAAAAATAAAACTTTTTTTGCACATGAACATTTTTTTTATTTCCTTTGCAGACTGATATTTAAACACGATTACCAAATGTCTATCGGAAAATCATTCTTCAAACGCTTGGGAAACAGGATTGTTGTCCCGTTAGCTATACTCGCGTTAGTTTTTGCATCTGTTTTTCTCTATTCGTTCTGTACCCGTCATTCCGACAAAAACGAGTTGCTGTTGCGCATGAACATGCAGTTACTGATGATGCAACACTTCAATCCGCCGGCGGTGAACGACAGTTTTTCCATCAAAGCGTTTGACGCATACCTGAAAAAATTAGACCCGTTCAAACAGTATCTGACCCTGGAGGACGTGCGACAACTATCCGAATACCGTCTGAAGGTTGATGACCAAATCAGTGACGGTACTTACGAATTGTATGATTTATCGCTTCTTTTGTGGGATAAACGTTTTAACGAAACGCAAACTTATTACCACGAAATATTGAAGCAACCTTTTGATTTTTCAACCGAAGAAACATACGAAACCGATTCCGACAAGACCGATTGGGCTGTGGACAACAAAGAGCTGAAAGAAATGTGGCGGAAAGAGTTGAAATACCGTACTTTAGTAAATCTGTCCGCCGCATTAAAAAAACAGGAGAATGCTCCCGATTCGGTAAAAAACAAATCTTTTGAAGAAATGGAAGCCGAAGCTCGTGAAAATGTGCAAAAACTTTATGACGACCGTCGCCGCTTAAAAGAAGACGACCGTTTCTCCCTCTATCTAAACGCCATCACATCGGTATTCGACCCGCATACGCAATATCAAACGCCGTCGGCAAAAGCCAATTTCGACATCAAAGTATCGGGGCAGTTTGAAGGAATAGGCGCCACGCTGCAACAGTCCGACGGCTATGCAAAAGTAGTGGACATTACGCCGGGCAGCGCTTCATGGCGACAGGGCGAATTGAAAATCAACGACTTGATTATGACGGTGAAACAGGAAAACGAAACCGAAGCGGTAGATATATACGGTATGGTGCTTGATGACGCCGTGCAACTCATACGCGGCAAGAAAGGCACAAAAGTGACGCTCACCGTGAAACGCATTGACGGCAGCATGCACGAAATCACCATCACCCGCGATGTGGTAATTTTGGAAGAAACGTACGCCAAGTCAGCCATACTGACCAGTCCTGAAAACAAAACCAGAGTCGGTTATATCTACCTGCCCGGCTTTTACAACAATTTCAGACGGATGACTACCGAACGTTCCAGTTCCGTAGATGTGGCTAAAGAAGTGGAAAAATTGCAGAAAGAGAACGTGCAGGGCATCATTCTTGATTTGCGGGATAACCTCGGCGGCGTATTGGAGGATGCCGTGCGTATGTCGGGCTTGTTCGTGGATGGACCGATTGTTCAAATCAAGCAAAAAACAGGACTGGTGCAAGCGGCTTCCGAAAAAAACATGACGCCTAAATATGACGGACCGTTAGTCATCATGGTGAATGCTACCAGTGCATCGGCTTCGGAAATTCTTGCCGCAGCAATGCAGGACTATAAACGGGCGGTGATTATCGGCGGACCGCAAACCTTTGGAAAAGGCACGGTACAGGCGCTTGTGGATTTGGACGCCGCGTTTTCCGACAAACGTTTGGACCCGTATCGACCGTTTGGTTTGCTGAGACTGACCATTCAGAAATTCTACCGCATCAACGGAGGATCCACACAATTGAAAGGAGTTACTCCGGACATTATCTTTCCGGATTTATACAGTGAACTTGGTGTAGGCGAACGCTTTGAGGACAACTGCATGGCATGGACCTCCGTGATGCCCACAAAATATTCGGAATGGAAAAGCCCCGTTTCTGTGGAACAATTGAGGAAAAAAAGCGCAGAACGCACAGTCAAAAACGAAAATTTCCAGACCTTGTCGGAACAAATCAATTTTTTGAAAAAAATGAAAGCCGAAAGTATTGTTTCGTTGAAATTGGATGATTTCCGTCAGGCAGACGCCAAACGCATCGAAGAAAACAAACGTTTTGAAGAAAGCGCTAAAAAACAAATCCCGATTGCCATAGCCATACCGAAAGTCGATAGTACGGAAATGGCAGGCGACAGTGCAAAAATAGCCCGTTCCGAAAAATGGCTTTCCTCCCTGAAAAAGGATATTTTCCTCGAAGAAGCCGTTGCCGTGATAGGAGATTTGAAAAAATGAGGCAGATGGATGCATTGAAAAAAAATGCACGGATTTTGCTGGACACCGATGTGCCCGAATACAGGTATATACCACGCCCTGCAAATCCATTACCCGGCGTAAATCGCATCGGCGAACTGATGGAACTCATGAAAGCAGTGCTGTTTCCCGGGTTCTTTGGTGATGACCGCATCAGCGAGGATACGCAGGAATACTACATGGGCGTATATCTGGAGAAACTGTACTCCATGCTCAACGAACAGACACACACAGTATTATGCTGCTTTGACAACAACGACACATCGCCGGTTCATTCTTCATCCGAACTGACGCTGGCTTTTATGGACAAACTACCGGAAATCAAGCGATTGCTCTCCACCGATGTAAAAGCGGTGTACGAAGGCGACCCGGCCGCCACCAATCATGTCGAAGTTATTTTTTGTTATCCCGCCATACAGGCAATGGTTCATTACCGCGTAGCACACGAATTGCTCCTGATGGGCGTACCTGTGTTACCCCGCATCATTACCGAATTGGCGCATTCCGCAACCGGCATAGATATTCATCCCGGTGCACGGATAGGCGAATATTTCAGCATTGACCACGGCACTGGCGTAGTGATTGGGGAAACATGCATCATCGGCAATCACGTCAGTTTGTATCAAGGCGTTACCTTGGGGGCACGCAGTTTCGTTTACGACAGTGAAGGAGCGCCGTTGAATGTGCCGCGCCATCCGATTTTGGAGGACAACGTGGTGGTATATTCCAACTCCACCATTTTGGGACGCATCACTATCGGTCACGACACCATCATCGGCGGCAATATCTGGCAAGTGTACAGCGTACCGCCCCATTCGCGCATCGTTCAAAAAAAAGCCACCACTTCCACTTTTTCTGATGGGTTGGGCATCTGACAACATAAAAAATGTTGTGTTGTAAGATATTTATTTTTAATGCCTTACAATAAATCCCAAATAAAAAATGAAAAAAAATAATAAAAAATAACATGTTTTTCTTTAAGATAGAAATTTTTATTTATCTTTGCAGCATTAAAAAGAGTGCGAAAATTATAAAAAATCGTTTTAAGATATTTATAATTTAGTAGTTAGTTTCTGTGTTAGAAAGAGTGCCGTCGTGAAGATGCCACTCTTTTTTTTATAAAACCCCGTTACCTGTGTTCTTATTGATAACAAACAATATGGCATTTTAGTTCTCGGGAAAGTGAGATAATTGTCACAATTCAAATTGTCATGCGCGAATGTTTCGACAGAGCGCTTCAGCGTGTATCCAACGCGCTTAGCACACAAAACATGTGGGGAAGCTGTAACCGAAAATGATTACGGTTTTCTCGTTCCGAAAGTCATATATCTTCATGTTGCACAGACAGTTAATTTACATCCGGACTGCAAAACGCTGTCGCACCCGACAAAAATACCGACCGTCGTCAAAAAAATTTGGAACAGACATTTTTTTTGTGTTTTTTTGTAAAAAATTATTCATTCAATCACTATGAGAATCAGATGTATGACGTTTTTGCTGGCAACTTGCTTTACCGCCGTAGCCCAGCCATTGCTGCTGAAAGGGGACTTGCAGGTGCACGATCCTGTGATGATCCGCCATGGCGACACATATTATATATTCCACACAGGACGCGGCATATCCGTGAAAACCTCGAAAGACATGCGCACATGGACAAATGCAGGTAGCGTGTTCGACCGCAACCGGTTGCCCGCTTGGCACAAGGACGACATTCCCGAGCAAAACGGGCATCTGTGGGCACCCGACATCATGTATGCAAACGGTATGTACCACCTGTATTATTCCGTATCCGCATGGATGAACTTTAATTCGAGCATCGGATATGCCACCAACGTTACGCTTGACCCTGCCGATCCTGCCTATAAGTGGACAGACCACGGCAAAGTGATTGATTTCCGTAACGGCGGAGAAGGCGTGAATGTGATAGATCCCAACCTGTTTGTGGACGTCGACGGCAAATGGTGGCTGGCATACGGCTCGTATAAAGCAGGGCTTCGCCTGGTGGAACTGAATCCTGCAACCGGAAAACCCTTCTCCACGACGCCTCCGTTGACCACCGTCACTACCTCGCTGGGCGAAGGAGTGTTCATCATCCAAAGCTCCGAACATTATTATATCGTCGCTTCGCGCGGTATTTGCTGCAAAGGCGTGGAAAGTACCTACCAGATGGTGATGGGACGGGCAAAAAACATTCATGGACCATACCTTGCCAAAGACGGCAAAAGTTGGCAGGATAACCGCTACACCCTGTTGCTCGCCGGCGACGAGGAAGAACCGGGGCGGGGACATAACGGCTTTTTCACCGAAAACGATACCACCTACATCGTGTACCATGCCTACACCCGCTCCGCAGAAGGCGCATCCCTGATCAATATCCGTCCGCTGTACGTGGACAAGGACGATTGGCTCACCGTGGAACCGGAAGGCAACGCCTTGTTTAAAAGGATGATGCGGTAACTGTTGCAAACGGCATGTGTTCCAACGCCGTCCCATTTCAATATTCGGCTTGTTAACCCAACTTGGGAAGTATGACATTCTAACAATCGTTCACTCAGCCGGTTATATTTTTTGTGCGTCACTTATGGGGAACTACAGCTTTTTTCTCATACTTGGATTAAACTGTTTAAATATGGGGGCAAAAACGAATTGTACACTCTCCCCCATCCACTAACCGCCTAAAAACCACGCCTATACCCCTTTTTTTCAAAAAAAACGAATTGTACACTTTTACCGGTTA
>JAISWR010000003.1 GCA_031270985.1 Bacteroidales bacterium
CCGTCATATTTACCCCGTCTATGATTGTAATAGTTTAGTAAACAAAAGTATGTTAGGATTTTATAGACTACCTAATTAGGTAGTCTATAAAATCAGTGTAATGGTTTAAATATTAATATTTTACAGGAAATAACTACCTAACTTTTGCGGAGTTAGGGTTTGAATATCATTCCTGTAAGGATACCGCCAAAAAAAAGACGCCAGCAACACTTTTGTTGTCGGCGTCTTCATCAGATAACGAAGCATTACATGTCCAGAATATCCCGTTGGTATGCTTTCTGCGCTTGTGGTTTTAGGGAGGTCATGTCGGCGATTTTAACCGGCTGTCCCGAAGCAATACTGTTGCGGGCTGCGATGCCTATCAGACATGCGAAAGATCCGTCCCTTGTCCCGGCGCACTGTTTATACGGGTCGGGAGTATTGGGGATAAAAATCTGGTCGCGGAGCAGGTTGTCGCCGCCGCCATGTCCGGATGATCCGTTGGACACTTGAATGTACTGACGTCTGGAAAAGTTCTTGTACAGGACGATTTCGTCGTAATCTCTGTCCTGCGTAGGGTTTGATTCCTGAATCCATGCGTCCATGCGTCCTTTCGTACCGTTGAATGCAATGCGATAGCCTTCATACGGCGAATAGGCGGTAAGCGAGTAAGACACCTGTACGCCGTTTGCATACTTGATGGTGGCTGCCATTTTGTCGAAAATGTTGATGTCGTTTTTGAAAACACATCCGTCGCGCAGGTAGCCGTCATATTTTTCACAATCGATGTACAGTCGCCTGTACGGGCTAACAAAGGATTGCGCTGCCTGTCCGCCGGGACGTCTCACGCCTGCCGCATCCTGCATGGCTGCCGACATTGCAGGGCGTTCCAGTTGGAAGTAGAACTGACATTCGGCGGTGTGCGGACACGTGCGACAGTTTTCGGCGCGGAACTTTCCGTTTTTGCCGTAAAAATCCAGCGAACCCAGCGCGTACACTGTTTCGGGGTCGCTGTCGATCCACCAGTTCAGCAGGTCGAAATGGTGGCTTGCTTTGTGTACCCACAGCGAACCGCTTTTTTCCACCAGCCTGTGCCAGCGGCGGAAATAATCCGCTCCGTGTCGCGTGTCCAGATACCAGTGGAAGTCCACAGAGGTCAGGTCGCCTATTTCGCCGGCGCGCAACAGTTCCCACATTTTTGCGCGATGGGGCGAATAACGGTAGTTGAACGTCACGCGGGTTTTCTTGCCCGTGCGTTTTTCGGCGTCCAGGATTTGCTGCACTTTCTTTTCATCGGTGGTCATCGGCTTCTCGGTAATGACATTCACTCCAAGTTCCATGCCGCGCACGATGTATTCGTTGTGCGTAGCGTCCACAGTGGTCACAATGAGCAAATCCGGCTTGGTTTCCCGAATCATTTTTTCAAAAGCGCCCATCGGATTTGCGAGGTCGCTGTAAGTGGGGCAATTTGCTCTGATGATTTCCTTGCCGGCTTCCACGCGACCGGGATTCATATCGCACAGTCCCACGAATTCAATCCTGTCCGAATATTGCTGTGTTAGGCCGCTTCCCCACATGCTGGTGCCGCGTGAGCCTGTGCCGACCATAGCTAATTTTACTTTGCCGGCAGCAGCAGGACGGGCAGACGCATCGGCTGTTGCCGCCCGAAGTTCCGATACGGGATTGATGATGGCGCTTCCTGCAAGGACTGTGCCCGATGTTGCCAGAAAGTTACGCCTTGACATTGATTGGTTTGCGTTCATATTGATGTTGTTTTTTTAGGTGATTAAACTATATCGGTACAAATGTACGGATTTTTTTTACACTCATCGCGTAATGAAATTTTTTTATGAATTTTTATGAATTTTAATTTCGGTCATTTCGGTCCGTCATAATCGTATTTAAACCGGTCGAACAACGCTACGCCGTCATCTTTCAGTTCGTTGTAGCTGAACAGTCCGATACGCGCTCCTTTCCAGAAACCGAACATGGCATGGAACGCTTTCCCGAAAGGGATGAAATTTTTATTGTCGGTGCTGTAATAAAAATGGTTTTGATTCGTCAGGAAGTTGAGTTTTACTTTCAGATAAACCACTTTTGCGGCAACGGGCTGTTTTTCGACATAGTTTTTGCTGGCGTCGAAATAATCAATCCGTACCCTTCTGCCGTCGGTTCTGGGCTGTACGAACAAGTCTTCGTTGTTTTCAAAGAACAGGTAGTTTTTTCCGCCTGTTCGGTACACGCCGAAGAGGTTGTACATGGAGCCGAAACTGCATAATCCTGCTTTCTGTCCTTCGGCGATTTTGCTGACGTCCAGCGCAACGACGGCTTCTCCGGAGGCGCCCATAGTTTTCTGGGTGAGGGTATTTTTGGCTCTCAGGAAACTTTCGCTTTTCAACGCTTTCAGGCTCAGATAGCCGGGTTTTTCAACAAGCGACCATGCCGTATTGTCGGGATTATGGTTGAACTGCCATTGCAAACCGAGTGCAGGCGCGTTGAAATCATCGTCCGACTGGGGTGCGTGGATGGGCGGCGTTTTTTCGATAGCGGGTTTTTTCCACACATATACCGGCTCGCCGATGCCGTTGCGGTCAATATCCACGCCAAACAGTGGCCAGTCATCCGCCCAGCGGACGGGTTGCAGATGCACCACTCGTCCCAAGGCGCCGGATTGTTGAAAATGATAGAACCACCACTCTCCTTCCGGCGTGTCCACCAATGCGCCCTGATGTGGTCCGTTGACAGACGTGCTGCCTGTTTCCAGCACCACTTTCTTTTCGTAAGGCCCATAAATATTTTTGGAACGCAGGACGGTTTGCCAGCCTGTTCCTACGCCTCCTTCGGGAATGTTGATGTAGTAATATTCCCCGCGTTTGAATATTTTGGTGCCTTCGGCTACGGGTCCCGTATAGACGGTAACGCCATCATCCAGCAACTGTGTGCCTTCTTCGCTCATTTTATGGATGATGATGGGGCCTGCTCCGTGTACGCTGTGTCCGAGATACGCCTTGCCGTCGTCGTCCCAGAACGGACACGGATCTTCCCATTTCTCAATCTTTTTGACAAGCGTCATTGTCCAGGGTCCTTCGGCTTTTTCGGCGTTGCACATGAACAGTCCTTCGGGGATGGTGCAGAAATACACCCAAAATTTACCTGCATGGTAGCGGATGGACGGTGCCCACGAACCGTTGGAATAACTGTTCACGTTGTCGTAATCGGGAAAATCCAGTCGCGAATAAATCTGCGCTATGATTTTCCAGTTCACCATGTCCTCCGATTCCAGCACAGGCATTCCCATGTATTGAAATTCGGAGCACACCATGTAGTATTTATCGCCCACCCGCACCACGTCGGGGTCGGAGTAGTCCGCATTGAGGATGGGATTGATGTATGTGCCGTTGCCCTGGTCGCCCCACGATCCTGTTTTCGGCTGTGCATGAGCGGTTGCAACAAAGAACGCGGAGAACAGCAACGTTTTCGCTATATTATGTAATATTTTCATGTTGAAAGATGATGAATATTCTCTTTTTTTGCACATCAGGGCATCGGTGACAGTCCTTCCCAGCGCACATCCCATTTGCCGTCTTTCGGAAATCCGGGTGTCGGCACGGTATTGCCGTCCCAGCCGGCGCACATCATCGCGACGGCGGTGAGCAATCCTCCGTTGCCCGGCAGGTAGATGCGCAGCCGTTCGGTCTGGTAGTTATGTCCGTTGGGCAGGTAAGTGTTGGTGCGTTTGTCCATCAGCAAGGCGCCCACCGCCTTTTCGGGTTCTCCCAAACGCGCGGCGCACATGGCGACGGTGGGAAAGTCCCAACCCCAGGTACGCTCCCAGTTCCATTTGTCCCATATCCAATCGAAAGTGGTTTTCATGATTTCCGGTTCCAGCAGCGGACTTTGCGGCAGGATACCCACTGAACCCAGCACAATCATGTGGTCGGAGGTGAAACGCACATCTTCGTATGTTTGCGGGGCGGATTCGGCTGCCAGATACAAGCCGTCTTTGGACGCTAAATGCGACAAACGGTTGATGATGTCGTCCCATTGAGGGTCTCTGTCCATGCCTGCTCTTTCGCGCCATTGCTGGGCAATCGACAGGGCGAAACGCCAGTAAGACAGCTCGAACGGGGGATTGACGGTTTCCGCAGGGCGGAGTGTTTCCTGGGCGGGAATGACGCCTTTGATGATGTAGCGATCGTTGGCGCTGTCCAGCGTTGCGAAAGATGCCATGAATTTGGCGCTTTCCAACACCAGATGCAGGTGTTTTTTCAGTGTTTCGGGCGTCGGCTGTTGACGGTAAATCAGTTCGGACATGTAGACGTAGTGGGGTTGCTGCCAGATGAGGAATGAGCCTACCGACGAGGGCGCTTCTATGCCTGAGGGATCCGTCATTTTCATCCAACGAATACCGTCGAAATGCTGTCTTTCGGCTATTTCGCGTGCAACAGGTTCTACTTTTTCGTACCATTCCAGGCTGGGCGCCAGCAGTTCCGGTCTGTTCCACAGGGCAAAATGCGCCTGATGCCACCAGTGCATCTCCAGATGGAATTTGCCGAACCAGCTGTTGTATGTCAAGCCTGTTTCCTGAGGCGGTTCCGGCGAAGCGCTTTGAATGGCGGTGAGATACTGTGACAGCACTACACGCCGCTCCAATTCTTTGGCGCGTTCGTCCGTGCATTGCGAGAAATCCACCACGCCTCCGTTTTTCCAGAATTGTTGCCGGTGTTCCTGCGCCTGCAACGCCGTTGCCTCAAAGGTTTCAGCAGCGGTAAAGGTGGCTTGCGGCGCAAAATCCACCGTAAAGGCGAGATGGTCGCCCTGCGTTTCCAGCACGAAATAGTGGGGTGATTTTTCTTTAAGGGTTGCCTGTCCTTCCCACACTATTTTGATAAAATAGGTGGTGGCGTCTATGTTCCGTTCCAGCAGGGCAAAATTGTCGCCCTGTTCAACGATTTTGGTCAGGTGGTCGGCAGGGCGATTCCAGTTGCATGCATCGTCGCTGTGCTGTCCGGTGGGATACGGGAAACGGAATTTCACGCCGGCTTTGCCTTCTTTCAGCAGCGGCGATTCGATTCTTGCGGCAATCCTGTCCTCCGACGGGTGGCATACGGTGCTTACCTTGAACGGGCTGCTATCCAGCGTAAATGCGCTGTTGATGCGTCCGTTCCACATGTCCAATGTCTGGCTGACGTCGGAAATATCTTCGGGGCGGGCGAGGGAGCCGTCGGTTTTCAGCAGTTCCAGCCCCACAATGCCCAAATGTAGCCGATGGGGATTGGCGCGGAAATAGTCCACCGCTTCCATACGCCTGCCGAAGCTCTTGGCTTCAACGGAGTTTAAGCCCGGCATCCGCAACTGAACGGAGTACAAGCCGGGTTGTCCATGACCGAAATCATAACTTTCCAGCGTTTCCTCGAATTTGTAATCCTTCGTATTCGGGAAACTGTGCCAGCCCCAGTGGGATTGCGTGCCCAACGGAACTCCCAGCGCATAAAACTCCTGAAACGTCTGTAATCCGGTGGCATCCACCGTGACGGCAAAACTGCCGTTGCCTACAGAGAACGAGGATAGCGTGTCGAACGCGGTTACTACCGGATTGTTGCGCGTAACAAGCGCTTCGCGGTCAATACTTTTCGGTTGCATGACGCATGAGGCACACAACCAAAGTGCGATAAAAAGGTTTAATAGACTGATTTTCATTATAGGTTTGATTAAAAAATGATGAAACAAATATACTACTTTTTTGGTTTTTAAAGAACTTTCTCGAAAAAATTTCCTAAAGTTTTTAGGTGATGCAAAACAAATAAAACGATACCCGTATTGAAACGACCTCAAAGTGACGCACCGTCATTGCGAGACACGAAACAATCCACATTATTCCGAATGATTGCTCCCCCTTCGTGCCTCGCTGTCGTAATGACGGTAAATCGTCCTTTTGATACAGTCCGGAAAATCATTATATCCTGTTTATCTCGCATCACATAAAAAGCCTTTCGTTCTTTAAAGAATCTTTACTTGCTTTGAAAAATAAAAAAGCAGGGACAAAGTTACGTATTGTCCCTGCTTTCACAAAAATTAAGGATTTTGCAGGATTACTTCCGGGTTTTGCGTGATGACCTTCAGCGGGATGGGCCACACCAACTGTACTTTGGCAATGGCTTTATCAGATGCTCCCAGCACTGCCTGCGCTTTTCCCGTGCGTTTCAAGTCGAAATAGCGATGAAATTCCAGCGCCAGTTCCACATGCCGTTCGTGCGCAATGGCTTCGTCAAGCGTGGGATACAGGGCGATGGGATATGCGGCGTTGCCCCACTCCGGCAGATTTGCCCTTCTCCGCACTTCGTTCAGGTATTGCGCGTCGCCGGTGACTTCGGACAGCAGCAGCAGTATGTCGGCATAACGCAGCACGATGAAATTGTTGTCGCACATTTCCACTTCGCCTACCCTTGGTGCATCGAGGTCTATCCATTTGCCGGGGAAGCGGTGGTTAGGAAACTCCTCACCCGTACTGGTCTTCCATCCGTTCACTATGGAGAGGTCTCTGCGGGGATCGTTGGGTTCATAGGCGTTCCACAAGTCGACGGTTACTTGATTGTCGCCTCCGCCTGCCGCATGGAGCAACTGTCCGACGAACGGGCCGTTCAGGAACACCCCGTCATGGTTTTCGTGCGGGGTAAACATTCGCCAGTAGGAGCTGTACGGGTTGCCCGATCCGCCCTTGTACTGTATTTCGAATACAGACTCGGCGCCGTTCTTTTTGGTCATGTCCCACAGGTCGGCGTAGTTCACCAGCGCAAATCCGGCTTTTTGGTAGATGTTACGCAGGGCTGTTTCCGCCAGCGCCTTGTCGCCGCTTGCGTTCCGCGCCAGATAGACTTTTGCCAGGATGCCGTAAGCGGCTTCCTTGCATATTCTGCCTTTTTCGGCAACACTGGGCTTGGCGGGCAGTTTGTCGGCGGCAAATTTCAAATCCTCAATGACTTGCTCATACACCTGAGCGACGGGCGTCCGCCCCTGCGCGTAACTTTCGTCCACGTTCAGCGGCTTTGTCACCAAAGGGACGTCGCCCCACATCTGCACCATCAGGGAATAATACAAGCCGCGCAGAAACCTTGCTTCGCCTTCATACTGATCCTTAGAGGCAATGCTTGACGCCTGTACCTTCTCAATGAAAGTATTCACGCGGAACAGCGACTGATAAAAATTCTCCCAAAAACCGTTGATGAGCGCATTGTCTTCCTTGACAGCATGGGCATTAATATTTAAATACTCACCGATGGTACCGTTGTGCGCATATAAGGTGGCATTGTCGGACATCAGTTCGCCGTAATAGGACACCGGGCCGGAAGGTCCGTAGATAGTGTGCAACGTCCGGTATACCGCCATGATTGCCGTATTGAAATCGGATTCTGTCTGGTAAAAATCCTGTTCGTTCATGTTGGATATGGGTGAACGTTCGAGAAAATCCTTACTACATGAACCCGTCAGAAAAATTGAAATAGTGATAAAAAATATTGTTTTTTTCATGATCATCATATTTAAAGATTAAAAACCGATATTGATGCCGATTGTCCATGTTCTCGGGCTGGGGTATGTGCCGTAGTCAAGTCCTACCATAGCGCCTGTTTGGAAAGTACTGCCTTCCGGGTCAAAATTCGGATAATCCGAGAAGACATAGAGGTTCTCTACGTTGACATACAGTTTTGCCGAAGCGATGGACAATTTTTGGGTGAGGTTGCGCGGCAACGTGTAACCCAACCGCACGTTGCGGATGCGGACAAACGAACCGTCTTCCACCCAGTAGGAACAGCTTTGCGCCTTAACGGTCTTTCCGGGTGTTACTCTCGGTTTCGGGGTTTTACCGTCGCCCGGTTCGGCTTCGGATCTCCAGTAGTTGAATACCGACTTGTACGCATTACGAGAGTCGTTGTACTCCTTGGTGAACCGCCCTTGCTGGTTGAATATTTCGTTGCCTTGCACGCCCTGCAACATCACCACCAGCTCCAGTCCCCGATAGTTGAATGTATTGGTCATGCCCCAGATGAAATCGGGCTGGTAGTTGCCGATAGTGGTGCGGTCGTCCGGCGTGAGGGTACCGTTTCCGTCCACGTCCCTGATAATGGGGTCGCCCGGCTCGTATCCTGCTTTTTGGAGGTGCGGATAGTTGGTCAAATCGGCAGCGCTCATGATCACTCCGTCATACATGTAGCCGTAATAATTGGAAATAGGCTGCCCCACTTCCGTTTTACAGATGGTTGACGAATTGGCTATTTCCACCGGAGCATCGTTGATGCCGAGTTTCAACACTTTGTTGCGGTTGCCCGAGATGTTGAAATCGGTTGTCCATTCGAAATTGCTGCTCGTGACGTTGCGCGAACTGATGTTCAGTTCCAGCCCGTTGTTCTGCAATTGTCCGATGTTGGTAAGCCTTGTGGTGAATCCCGAAAGTACGGGCACAGGCACGTTGAGCAACATGTCCTCGGTTTTGGAATGATAGTAATCCAATGTAGCATTCAAGCGATTGTTCCAAAGGGATATATCCAGACCGAAGTTGATTTGTTTGGTTTTCTCCCAGCGCAGGTCTTTGTCGGGATAGGTGTTGGTATAAAGTCCCGGGTACACCGTTCCGTCAAACACATAGTCGGCAGAGGTCAGCAATCCGATAGCGCCGTAGTCGGAAATCTGGTTGTTGCCCGTGACGCCGTAACTGACGCGGAGTTTCAGGTTGTCCAGCCATGTGAGGTTTTCCATAAAGGATTCCTGCGACAGTCGCCATGCTGCGGAGGCAGAGGGGAAATACCCCCACGGGTTGTTGGCGCCGAAGCGCGAACTTCCGTCGGCACGAATGGCGGCAGATGCCAGATATTTGCCTTGCCATGAATAGGTGACACGCGCCAGATAGGACAGCAACGCCCATTCGGAAGCGCTTGTCTGACCGGCAGTAGGCGTACCGGCGTTCAGGGTGTGTACCATATCGTTGGGGAACGACTGCGAGGTCAGGGAGGATTGGTAAATTTTTTGCTCCTGCGCGGTGTATCCCAACAAGCCTGTCACGGCATGGTTGCCGAACACCTTGTTGTAGTTCAGCGTATTTTCCCATGCCCAGTTGAACATGTGCGCGGTGCGGAAACTTGCGGCGGCATCCTGATAGACCGACCAGCCGTAGTTTTGCCCTTTGTTGCGGAAATCGTCATATTTGATGGCGTTCACGCTGGCGTTCAGGCTCGTTTTGAACGACAGTCCGTCGAAGAGTTTCACTTCCACAAAGCCGACGCCCATCATGTTGTCGGTTTCCTTGCGTCGTTTGATTTCCCTGGTTTGCGCCCACGGATGCCACAAGTTCAGGTTGTATCCTGTAAAGGCGGGATTCCAGATGGATTGCGGGTCGAGGAAGCCGTAAGTGCCTCTTTCGTTCACCACGGGAAAAATAGGGTCGCTTTGGATGGCAAGGCTCACCACGTCCGATTTTCCTTCCGTTCCGAAAGAGGACTCGCCCATTCTGGCGTAGGACATGTTCACGCCTGAGGTGAAGCGTTCGGAAATTTTGTGGCGGAGGTTTGCCCGCGCGGTCAAGCGGTTGTAATAGGTTCCGTCCACCGTGCCTTCCGAGTTCAGGTAGCCGGCGGAAATCATGAACTGCGTTTTCTCGCTGCCGCCCGATACGGAGGCCTGTACGTTGTGCGAATACGCGGTGCGGAACAGTACATCCTGCCAGTCCGTACCGTTGCCGATTCTCGCCAGCCAGGTAGGATCGGTGAACGCTTCGGGAATCTTCAGGTTGGTGGCGGGACGAAGCGAATTGGGGTCGGTGGCTTTGTTGTTCACGGGGTCGTTGGAAACCCATGTGTTGTTTCTTCCCGCGATGGTAAACTCTATAAATTCCTGGGCATTCATCATCTCGTACCTGCGCGCTACGCTGGAGACGCCAAATTCATAATTCACGTCCACTCTGGTAGCGCCCGCTCTGCCCTGTTTGGTGGTGATGAGCACTACGCCGTTGGCGCCGCGCGAACCGTAAATTGCCGCCGAAGAAGCGTCTTTCAAAATCTCGACAGACTCGATATCCTGCGGATTAATCATGTTCAGCGGATTGGCGTTGGCGGTCAGGTTGGTTGCCTGATTGGGCGATTGCGAGGTGGTTTCCGTCGGGCTGTAATCTTCCAGCGGAATACCGTCGATCACATACAGCGGCGTGGCGCCGGCATTGATGGTGGACGCGCCTCTGATTTTAATGGACGGCGCAAACCCCGGCGCACCCTGCGATTGTGAGATCTGGATGCCGGGCAACTGTCCCGCCAAGGACTGCATCACATTGCTGTAAGAGCGCTCTTTCAGTTTGGCGCTGTTCACGGAAGCCACAGCGCCTGTCAGATCGCGTTTGCGCTGCGTTCCGTAGCCAACTACCACTACTTCTTCAATCTCTTGGGATTCTTCGCCGAGCGTCACCGTGATGGCGGTTTGGTCGCCCACCTGAACGTCGATCGTGGAATATCCCAAAAAGGAGAAAGACAGTACGGCGTCACGGTCGGGCACGTTGATGCTGAACTTTCCATCGGCATTGCTCACCACGCCGATGAGCGTCCCTTTGACGGTGACGTTTACGCCGGGCAATGTCACGCCTTTTTCGTCAAGCACCGTTCCCGTAACGGTTATGCCCTGACGGAATGCCCGAGTATCTTCCATCTCTTTCTGACCCAGAATGATCAACCTGTCTTTCACAACATAATCGATCCCAGAGTCCTTGAACATTTCCTGCAGAACGTCGTAGATATTCCCGTCTTTCGTATGAACGCTTACTCTACGGGCGTTGTCTATCGCCCCGTGACGGTAAAAGAATACGTATTGGGTTTCTTTCTCTATCCTGCTGATCACATCGTTTAAACTGATCCCCTGTATATCCAGCGTGATTTTTGTATTTTGCGAATATACGCTTGCAGTAGCTTGAAATGTCAATACAATAGCCAAAACAAAAATATTTTTCATACACAATAAAAATTTAATCAAATAATGCATAACTTTGAATGTTTTTAAATTAATACAGATTGTCTGCAAATTGCAGACGAACAATGGTTTGAAATCACTGCCGGAGAATACTCGTCCTATTTTCCGGCTTTTTTGGGTTTTTCTTTAGGTTTTCATAGGCAAACTGTTTTTTAGGTGATACTTCAATCAATAATTTTTTCCGACAGCACTGAAATGTTTGGCTGTTCTCTTATAAGACAGACAACTGAACAAAAATACGTATCGTATTTTTGATTTTTTTGAAAAATAATTCCAAAATATCCATTTTGGGCTTACTCGTCACTGCAATATTTCTTTTATTGTCCGGAATTCTGTCTTCGTTGATAAATTATCCGGCGAACAGGTATATTAATAATGATAAATGCGTAATTTTGCCGGATGTATCAGATCACCGTTTGTTTCACGCCCGTGCAGTTTCCGTCGTATCCGCACGATAATGTCAACGCCGTCGCCATTGATGTGTTGCGCGCCACTACTTCTATCTGTACCGCTTTCATGAACGGGGCGGAAAAGGTAATACCCGTCAGCACGACGGAGAATCTGAAAACGTATGCGAGCGGGTCGTACATCATTGCTGCCGAGCGGGACGGCATTAAACTTGATTTTGCGGACATTGGCAATTCGCCGAAGTATTTCACCCGTGCGCTGGTGACGGGCAAAGCCATTGCTTACAGCACCACCAACGGCACACACACCATCAACCTTGCGGCGACATGCGGCAGTGCGGCGGTAGGCTCTTATCTCAACATCAGCGCAGTGTGTCGCTGGCTGGAGGCAGGCGGCAGGGATGCATTCCTGCTGTGTGCCGGGTGGAAAGGGCGGTTTAATCTGGAAGATGCCGTGTATGCGGGCGCCGTTGCGCAACGGCTGTTGGACACAGGGAAGTTTGAAACCGTATGCGACAGCGCCCTTGCGGCAATAGACCTTTGGTCGCTGGCAAAGAACGATGTGACGGGTTACATCCGCAAAGCCGCTCAAAACGAACGGTTGCGCAACATCCACGCTGCCGATACGATTCCTTATTGCCATACGCCGGATTTGACAGATATTGTGCCGGTGTTCTGCAACGGGATACTCAAAGGACAAAAATGTTGAACCTGAAAATATATGGAATATCATGATCGATAACGGGAAGAGTCTTCGCGATTCAAAACTTGCACGCTGGACGGCGTTGGGCATTGTGTCGTTCACCATGATGGCGGCATACTTTTTTTACGACGCTATGGCGCCGCTCAAACGGATGCTTGAGGAAACGCAGGGTTGGAGCAGTTCGGATTACGGCACGTTTACCAGCGCTTACGGATGGTTCAACGTGTTTCTGTTGATGCTGTTTTTCGGAGGTTTGCTGCTGGACAAAAAAGGAATCCGCTTCACCGGCGTAACGGCTACGGGGCTGATGGTGCTGGGGGCGTTCATCAAATATGCCGCGCTGTCGGGCATATTGCCGACGGACGGGGTGCTGTTCGGGCTGAGATACCAGGTGTTGTTTGCCTCCGTCGGCTATGCCGTTTTCGGCATCGGCTCCGAAGTGGCGGGCGTTGTTGTCTCCAGAGTGATCGTTAAATGGTTCAAAGGTTATGAGATGGCTTTGGCAATGGGCTTGCAGGTTGCCGTTGCACGTATCGGCACCGGTATTGCGATGCTTACCGCCAATCCGCTGGCAAGATACTTCAACGACGTGTCCGGCTTGCTGTTGTTCGGCGTTACCTTGCTTGCTGCAGGACTGCTCTCGTTTTTGATGTACAACATCGCTATGGACAGGCGTATTGACCGGCAAACCGGCAACACGACACCATCATCCGGCAGCGAGGAGGAATTTAAACTGTCCGACGTGAAAATAGTGGCAACTAACTACGGATTTTGGTTGATTGCACTGCTTTGTATGCTGTTTTACTCTTGTATTTTCCCGTTCTTGAAATACGCACCCGATTTGATGATCAACAAATTCGGCATTGATGAGGAATGGGCGGGAGTTGTTCCGTCCCTGTTGCCCATCGGCACGGTGATTCTTACACCGCTTTTCGGTTATATTTACGATCATAAAGGGAAAGGCGCTACCATTATGCTGGTTGGCGTCCTGATGCTGATTGGCGTCCATGCCCTGTTCTCCCTGCAAGGCATTAATAATTGGGTGTATGCAGCGATATTGATGATGGCGTTGGGTGTGGCATTTTCGCTGGTTCCGTCGGCGATGTGGCCCTCCATCCCGAAAATCATCCCCGAAAAACAATTAGGCACGGCTTATGCGCTGATATTCTGGGTGCAAAATTTCGGATTGTGGGGTATTCCGCTGCTCATCGGGCAGGTGTTGGATAAATTCTGTAAAACCGTATCGCCTTCCGGCAACATAAGCTACGATTACACCCTCCCGATGCTGATTTTTCTCGGCTTGGCGGTTCTTTCCGCAGTGTTTGCGCTGTTGCTCCGCCGCGAAGACAGAAGGAAAGGTTACGGGCTGGAATACCCGAACATTGAGCGGCAAAAAAACACACCTTTATAAGCGTCCGGAAAATGCTTTTTGCCGACGTCATACTCCCTTTGCCGCTTCCGCGAAGTTTCACCTATTCCGTGCCGGCTGATTTGCAATTGCAGGCAGGTATGCGGGTAATTGTACCTTTCGGCGCACGCAAGTTTTATTCGGGAATTGTGGAAAAAATACACCATGAAGCGCCGGAATACATCGTGAAAGAAATTATTTCCACACCGGATGATCGCCCTGTGGCAAACGAACGGCAATTGAATCTGTGGCGGTGGATGGCGTCCTACTACATGTGCAGTATCGGGGAGGTGATGAAAGCTGCCTTACCGTCGGGACTGAAACTGGAAAGCGAAACGCAGGTATATTTCAACCCTGCATGGATACAATCAGACGAGCTGAACAGCCATGAAGAAGAGATACTGAACATCGTGTGCAACGGGAAAAATCTTCCGATCAGCAAAATAGCCGAACAGTATAAGCGTAGAGACCTCATGCACGTAGTGCAGTCGCTGGTGGACAAAGAGGCGCTGTGGGTGGAGGAATTTATCGCTGCCCGCTATAAACCCAAATATGAAACATACGTCCGCCTGCATCCTACTATCGACAGCCGCGAAAAGCTGGAAAAAATTCTTCTCGCTCTGGAAAAGGCGCCCAAACAATCGGATGCGCTGGTGCATTATGTACAGTTGTCCGGTGCGTTTTCTGTGCGCGGGACGAAAGAGGTGACAAAAAAGGAGCTTTTGAAAAACAGCGCCTGTGCGCAGGCTGTTGCCGCACTTGTCGGCAAACAAATCATGGAAACATACCCCGTGCAAATATCACGGCTGCGGAACGACGGACAATCCGGACATGCCATCCCTCTGCTGACGGCGCACCAACAGGCGGCGGCGGATCGTGTCCGCGAGATATTCCGCGAAAAGAACGTGGTTTTGCTGCATGGCGTCACCTCCGGCGGGAAAACCGAAATATACATTCACCTGATAGCGGAACAGTTGCAGAAAGGAAATCAAGTGTTGTACCTTTTGCCGGAAATTGCGCTGACTGCTCAGATCATCAATCGGCTAAAGTCCGTCTTCGGCAGTAAGGTGGGCATCTATCATTCGCGATTTTCCGATGCGGAGCGCGTGGAAGTGTGGAACCATATCGGGTCGCCCGATGGCTACAGCATAGTACTTGGCGTGCGCTCAAGCATTTTCCTGCCCTTTACGCGGCTCGGGCTGGTGGTTGTGGACGAGGAACACGAAAACACTTACAAGCAGCATGACCCCGCGCCTCGCTATCATGCGCGGGATGCCGCTATTGTGCTGGCTTCCCTGCACGGAGCGAAAGTGCTGGCAGGCACCGCAACGCCTGCTATCGAAAGTTACTACAACGCTCTTGAAGGCAAATACGGACTGGTGGAACTTACACAACGCTATGCAGGAATGGAACTGCCGCAGATTGTCATAGCAGACATTTCATCGGCACGCAAACAGAAAAAAATGCAATCCGTTTTTCATCCGGATTTGCTGGATGCGATTGAGCAAACGCTGAAAGCGGACAAACAGTGTATCCTGTTCCGGAACAGAAGAGGATTTTCGCCTTATGTGCAATGCCGCATTTGCGATCACGTGCCTCATTGTGTGCATTGCGACGTGAGTCTCACCTACCACAGGTTTTCGGAAAAACTTGTGTGTCACTACTGCGGGTACAGCATGGACGCTATTCACCGCTGTCCGGAATGCGGAACGGGTGAGATGACAACTGTAGGTTTTGGTACGGAAAAGATTGAAGATGAAATCAAAATATTTTTCCCGCAAGCCCGTGTGGCGCGTCTGGATTTGGACACTTCCCATTCGCGCAACCGGTACGAAAAAGTGATTGCCGGCTTTGAATACGGTGAAACCGATATTTTGGTAGGCACCCAGATGATTTCCAAAGGGCTGGACTTCGACAATGTGCGGCTGGTGGGCATCCTGAACGCCGACAATATGTTGAATTTTCCGGATTTTCGCGCTTTTGAACGCAGTTACCAACTGATGGTGCAAGTGAGCGGCAGGGCGGGACGCGCAGGAGGACAGGGAAAAGTAATCATACAGACCGCCAATCCCAGCCATGCCGTCTTGCAGCAGGTAGCGGCAAATGATTATGCGGGGATGTACCATGCGCAACTCGCCGAACGGGAATCATTCGGCTACCCGCCTTTTTACAGGCTTATCCGCCTGACGTTGAAACACAAAAGCAAAGAAATAGCCCGTCGGGCAGCCGAAGAAACAGCCACCCTCCTGACGCAAATATTCGGACAACGTGTGCTGGGTCCGGAAGAACCGCTCGTAGCACGCGTGCAAACCTACTATCTGCACAACATCCTCCTCAAAATAGAAAAACAGGCATCGCTGCCACAGGCAAAAAAACTGCTGACAGACAGTATCCTGTACATCAAGGCCCAACCCGCCTTCAAATCCCTGCAAATTGTGGCAGACGTCGATCCTGCATGACCAGATACAGATATGCTTTAGCCTGCTACGGTTCGACGTCGCCTTACGTCGAGGTTCGACGTCGCCTTGCGTCGAGGTTAGACGTCGCCTTGCGTCGAGGTTAAACGTAATGCTGCTTCGAGGTTAAACGTAATGCTGCTTCGAGGTTAGACGTAATGCTGCTTCGAGGTTAAACGTAATGCTGCTTCGAGGTTAGACGTAATGCTGCTTCGAGGAAAGGCGTCGCTGATCGACCTGAAGCCGGCGAACGGATAGAGATAGATCGGACATGTACTGCCGATTTTAGATCATTCCTCGTAAAATTGTTGTAAAAGATGTCGGTAGGACGAAAAAATCTTGGATTTGGAGAGGAAACCGATATATTTTTTGTTTTCCACCACAGGCAGGTTCCATGCGCCGGTTTTTTCAAATTTGTCCATTACGGCGTCCATTGTTTCGCCTGCTTCGATCTTTGCCGGCGCTGGGGTGAGCAGTTCGGACACCGTAGTGATTTTATACTGCTGGGGGTCGAAAATGATGTCGCGGATGTTGTCCAGCAGTACCACGCCGATAAAGTTTGTGTTGTGGTCAATCACCGGGAAGATGTTTCGTTTGGACTTTGAGATGCATTTCACGAGGTCGCCCAGCGTGTTTTCGGGGCGGACGCAGATAAAATCCTTTTCGATGAGTTTGTTGGTTTTCAGCAGGGTAAGGATGGCTTTGTCCTTGTCGTGGGTAATCAGTTCGCCGCGTTTTGCCAGCCGGCTGGTGTAGATGGAATGGGGTTCGATGTATTGGGAGGTGATGAAAGCGAAGGCTGCGGTGAGGCTTATCGGCAGGAAGAGCGCATGTCCTCCGGTGATGTCGGTAATCAGGAAGATGGCGGTGAGCGGCGCGTGCATAACGCCGGCCATCATGCCGGCCATTCCGGCGAGCACAAAGTTTTTGTCGCTCACCCAGAAGATGGGTATCTTGTTGATGACGTTGGCAAGGATGAAGCCGGACACGCCTCCCATGAAAAGCGTCGGAGCGAAGATGCCGCCTACGCCTCCGCTGCCTGTGGTGACCGCCATAGCAATCACTTTCAACAGCAACACCGCCGACAGAAATACCAGCAGCCATGCGTGGTCGTTTTTCAGGCTGCTGAAGATGCTGTTATCCAGCAGATCTGCGGAGTTCCCGCTCAAAATCATTTTCAGGGCTTCATAGCCTTCGCCAAACAGCGGCGGGCAGATGAAAATCAGCAATCCCACCACTGCACTGCCTATGAACAGCCGCTGGAAAATCAGGACTTTTTTCCCCGTAATCTCTTCTTTCACAAACCGTCCGGCGGACTTGTCCCATCTGAAATAAATCTTGCCCATTTTGTCCATCATCCGCTCGATGTATTTGGTGATGCGCGTAAAATAGATGGAAATGAATCCTGTAAAGAATCCCAGCACGATGTAGTACGGGAGGTTTTTCAGGATGAGCGGGTCCATCACCGTGAAGGAAAACACCACGCCTTTGCCCATCAACAGCCACGAAACGGCTGTTGCGGTGATTGCGGAAATCAACAGCGGGATGATGGAGGCGGTGGTCAAGTCAAGCATCAGCACTTCGAGGGCAAACACCACTGCCGCTACCGGCGCTGAAAAAATCCCGCCGATAGCGCCCGCCGCGCCGCAGCCCACCAGCAAGGTGGTGGTGTTGTAGTTCAGCCGGAACCATTGACCGATGCCGGATCCGATAGCCGAACCGGTGAGCACGATGGGGGATTCCAGTCCTGCCGACCCTCCGAAACCGACCGTAAGCGACGAACCAATCATGGACGAATAGGTGTTGTGCGACTGCAAACGGCTGTTTCTCTTCGATATGGAGAACAGGATGCGCGTAATACCGTGTACAATATCTTCTTTCACGAAAAATTTGACGAACAGCACCGTCAGCAGGATACCTGCGAACGGCAACACGAAATACAGCCAGTTGGCGGAGTGGAGATGAATGGTTCCCGTAAAAAAACGAGTCAGCTCATGCACGATGTTTTTCAAGAGTACCGCTGCCAGCCCTGTCAGGATGCCAATTATGGCGCTCAACAGGACTATAAGCCGCTGGTTCGGAATATTTCGCGTGATCCACTGGGTGATTTTGATGTGGATAACTTTGACGGAGGTGTTCACAAGCGCACTGAATTATATTTTTCTCACTCTGTCCAATTCCCGTTCGGTATCTTTCCGTTTAAGGTCTTGACGTTTGTCGTACAGTTTTTTCCCTCGCGACAGTGCGATTTCCATCTTTGCCAAGCCCCGTTCGTTGAGAAACGTCCTGATGGCGATGATGGTCAATCCTTTGTCCTGCGATTTGCGCTCCAGTTTGTTGAGTTCCTTTCGCGTCAGCAACAGTTTACGTTCCCGTCTGGAATTATGATTGTTGCATGTGCCCCACCGGTATTCGGCGATGTGCATTCCTTGTATCCACAGTTCGTTGTTGCGAAAAAAGCAATAAGCATCCGTCAGATTGGCTTTACCCTCTCTGACGGATTTGATTTCGGTGCCGAGCAACTGTATGCCCGCAACGTATTTTTCCAGAAATTCGTATTCGAACGCCGCTTTTTTGTTTTTGATATTGATGTGCGGTTGTTCCATTACGTTTTCTGCAAATTTAGAATGTCAAACTTATTCCCGCATTGAGGCACAACACACTGTAGCCCATTTCGGCAAATACCGACATCCTGTCGGAAAACAGAAACCGGCAACCGGCAAGTATACCCAAATCAGGCGAAATATTGGAATGGTCGAGAGTAGCGGCATTGTCTGGATATTTCCACTTCTCGATACGGACGCCGGGCATCAGCACTCCGTATGCTTCAAAATAGCGTGTAACGGAATAGCGGTAAGTCGCCCTCGCTGCAATCATCACGGAAGTTAATGTCTTATCGCCGTCGAAAATCGTTACGCCGATGCCTTTATATTCCCATTTTCTTCCCGAGATGCCAAAATATCCGCCTACGGTGAAGATACCCGGCCCCCAATGGTCAATCACACCGTAGTCGAAACTGACGCTGCCGCCCAGCCCGGGCGCTACGCCGACGCCAAGATTCAAAATGCCGCTACCATTGGCAATGTCCTGCTGCGCCTGCAATGAAGGTATGCACATCATGCATACAAAGACAAAAAATATAATTCGTTGTGTTCGTTTCATTTTTTTTTCAATTTAAATTATATTTCTTTCCGCTAAAATCGTGCCAAAAATTGTTGCCGCCTAAAAGTTTCATACCGAAAGCGTTTTGACAAGCCAAGCCGTTCTTCGTACGGTGTTCAATCTCTCAAGTGGTTCAGCTGTTCCACGTCGGATTCCCGAAATACGTCGCCGATTTTGTTGGCAAAGATGCCCAACACAAGTATGCTGACAAAAATATCCAACAGGATGCCGCTGTTGACCATCATCGGCATTTCGTTGCCTACAGCCAGCGACAACACAAAGATGCCGTTCTCGATGACCAGATACCCCATCACATGGGTAATCAGTTTTTTGCGTGAAATGATGATGAACAGCCCCACGAAAACCGTTGAAACGGCTGCCGCAAAAAACATTGCGTCCAGATGTCCCATGTCGCTGTCGGCAATGGTGCCTGCGCCCAGAAAGGAACCCGCCAGCAAAAAGGTGATGATGATGAGCGACACAAAATTGGGGACAAACGGTTCCGCCTCGCGTGTGATTTTGTTCTTCCTAATGATGTTTTTCATAAATAAAGGTATGGCAAGCGTTTTGAAAATCAGGGTTTCCGCAAGCACAAACAGTAAGTTATTCCAACTCATGTCGTGCAATTGCAGGTAAGCCGCCCCCGTCAGCAACACTCCCTGCACCATCAGGATATTGATATAAGTAAACAAACGGTTAGCTATCCCTATGTAGAGCAGCGTGATGAGAAAAACGACCAGAAGAACGTGCGCCATGATGATATTGATATGTCAGTGAAATTATTGTCGCATCATCAGCAATACTCCGAAAGAAATCAGCAGACTGAGCGAGGTGAGCGCAAAAACGAACTGCGCGTTGTGGCTCATGCGAAAACGTGCGCCGAATGATTCGACGCATCCTATGATGACGGCGGAAAGCGCCTGGACAGCAAAAAACACCAACGCCTGTAACCATAATGACCATGAATGGTTGATGAAAAAATTAGCAATCAGCGTGCCGAAAACCGCAAATTTTAACGTGCCGGCATACATGATAAGCCCCAAATCGAAACCGCTGTTGTCCAAAATCATCACTTCGTGCACCATCGTCAATTCCAGATGCGTTTTGGGATCGTCCACCGGCACGCGGCTGTTTTCCACCGCCACAATCAGCAGCAGTACAGATCCCGCCAGCGCCGCCAGCGCATAAGATGCAGGCTCCGAAAAATGAAACGCCGCGAAGATGTCGAAAAATGATGTATAACCTGTCAGCAGGGCGAACGATCCCATCAAAACAAAAAAAGCAGGTTCGGCAAGCATGGAAAATATTGCTTCGCGGCTGGCGCCCATACCTTCAAAACTGCTCCCCGTGTCGAGCGCCATCAAAATCATGAAAAACCTGCTCATCGCCAGCATATACGCAAATACCACGAAATCACCGTCAAACGACAGCAAACCTTTGCTACTGCCAAACGGCGTCAAAAACGCGGCAAACAATACGGCGGAAAAATAAATCACCGGCGCCCACCGAAAAATCGGCGTGGTAGTGTGGCTGTACACTGCTCCCTTGCGGAACAGCCTCAGGTAATCATATATCGGTTGCAGGATGCGCGCCCCTTTACGACCCGACAGTATGCCCTTAGTGCGTCCAATGATGCCCGCAAAAAATAGACTGGCAACAACGATAAGAACAAGGCTCAGCATAGTGATAAATTTTTACAAAGATACATGTTTCCCATGAATTTTTAATTAAATGGAACAAACACATCTTTGGGCGGGGTTTTCAACCGTTCCACTACCGGCTATATCAATAATCCACCGGATAATTTTCATGCCAAACCTCATGGGCGGGGTCAAAAATAAGTTTGTTATATCGTTATACAGATGTGCGTTACCACGAGGAGAATGCCGCGTTGAAGATATCGTCCATCAACTGTTCCATGATTTCGTCCACAAGGTCGTTTTCCACCGAAGCAAAGGAGGTACCGCTGGAAAATTCGGAAAAACGGGAGAAGGATTTTTCATAACCGTATTCGGGTTTCACTTCGTTGGTGAATTTTACTTTTACCGTTACGGTCAAGCGGTCTTTGGCAGGGAGTCCGGAAGCCTGAACCGCTTGAGGCTGCACATTGTAGCCGGTGATTTCGCCTTCAAACAATACGTCGGCATTGCTATTCACCAGCGAGAGGGACGTGTTCGACTGTATTTTGTCTTTCAGCGCTTCGGTGACCAAATAACTGAGCCGTGGATTGACGATTTCAGCTCTGTTTTCAAAATAATTGACCTGACAGGTTTTAGCCGTTCCCACCGATGCTCCGGACATGTTGAAAGTAATGCGTCCACAAGCGCAGAGAATCAACGGTATGCTGAAAATGATGACAAGTTTTTTCATAGGTTCAATGTTTACTCCAGTCCATATTCTTTGATTTTACGGTACAGCGTTCGTTCGGAAATGCCGAGTTCCCGCGCTGCATTGCGACGGCGTCCGTCGTATTTTTCCAACGCTTTGCTGATGAGTTCGGCTTCTTTTTCCGAAAGGGACAGCGGTTCGTGGTGTTCTTCCAGCATGTCGGTATCCTCTATTTCCGTATTGGATACAGGCATTGCCCGCCGACGCGGCATGTCCACATAACCCGTATCCGCATCGCCGTGCATGATTCCGGACACTAACCGTTTCAGCTCGTTCACGTCGTTACGCATGTCAAAGAGGATTTTGTACAGGATTTCCCGATCGGAAGAGAATGATTTTTCGTCTGCCTTATTGTCGTACAATGCCGGCAGCATGGAATAGGCTTGTGCCGGCAGATATTGCTGCAGTGTCGCGGCATTGATGGTTCGTTGCTGCTCAATAATGGAAATCTGTTCGGTGACGTTTTTCAGTTGACGTATGTTTCCCGGCCAGCGGCACGCCAGCAATTCTTCTTGCGCATCTTCGGTGAGCTGGATAGAAGGCATCCTGTATTTTTCTGCGAAATCGGCGGCAAATCTCCGGAACAGCAGGTAGATATCCTCCTTACGTTCACGGAGCGGCTGAATGTAAACAGGTACGGCGTTCAGGCGGTAATAGAGGTCTTCCCTGAATTTTCCCCGTGCAACAGCCTCCGGGATATTGACGTTTGTGGCGGCAATGACGCGCACATCGGTTTTTGCCGTTTTGGATGATCCGACCCTCATGTATTCGCCCGATTCCAGCACGCGCAACAGGCGTACTTGCGTAGGCATAGGCAAGTCAGCTACTTCATCGAGAAAAATCGTACCGCCGTTTGCCACCTCGAAGTATCCTTTACGGCTTTCGGATGCACCCGTAAACGACCCTTTTTCATGCCCGAAAAGTTCCGAATCAATAGTGCCTTCCGGTATGGCGCCGCAGTTGACGGCAATATACGCGCCGTGTTTGCGGGCGCTGTTCAGGTGAATGATTTGTGGGAACACTTCCTTACCTACGCCGCTTTCGCCGGTAATAAGCACCGATAAATCCGTAGGCGCTACCTGTATGGCAATATCAATCGCCCTGTTGATTGACGGAGTGTTGCCGATAATGCCGAAGCGCTGCTTGATTCTTTGAATATCGTCCATATTTTATTTATATTTCATGATTTGCAGATGCTGTAATATTCTTTGTTTCACCGCTGGAGAGGCTATGTCTTTCAGCAATTCTTCCGCCAATGCCTGCAACAATATTTTACGGGCTTCGGCCTCTCCTATCCCCCTTGAACGAAGGTAAAACACGGCTTCTGCATCCAATTGCCCCACAGTGGCGCCGTGACTGCATTTCACATCGTCGGCATATATTTCCAATTGTGGCGTGATGTTCATTTTTGTTTCCGGATGCAGCAGGATATTGCTGCTTCGCTGGTATGCCGTTGTTTTTTGCGCATTTGCGCTCACAACGATGCGTCCTGTAAAATCACCTGTGGACGTTCCCGAAAGGATATGCCGAAACAACTGGTTGCTGCTGCATTCGGGCGATGCGTGTGTTATGTCCACATGGTTGGCGGCATGTTCCGCTTCTTTTGTAAAGGTCAGCCCCCGCACGACGTGTTCCGCATCCTTTCCTGCGAGTGTTGCGTCCAACGTATTCCGGACATTGCCGAACGTTACGCAGTGCACACTCATACGCGAAGATGACGCCTGCCACGCCTTGATGTGCGTGGACACACTTTTTTGTCCGCCTTGCTGCAATCGCACCATGTGCAGCGAGGCAGCCTCGTCCAGCCGTATGGTGGTTGCATCCTCTTCGTTGCTGTCGTATACCAGCACGTCGGCAACGCCTCCCGAAGCGATGTATATCAGGTTGTTGCCACCGGAGGAACGGATCAGCAAAGGCTTGTCGGAATGCTTTCCGCAGGGCACATACAGCATAAATCCGTTGATGCTTGCGGCATCCGTTACGGAAGCGTGAATACGGCAATGTCGTAAAAAAATCTCCATGCTGCCGAATTTCTCAACAATGCCGGCACGATTGCCCGCCACAATACCGTTCCATTCTTCATACACCGCCTTCGTTGCGTCCGCTACGAACCGATAAACGTCTTGTTCAGGAATTGACAAGCCATTCATATCCTTTGGATTCTAATTCGAGCGCCAACTCTTTCCCTGCAGACTTGATGATGCACCCGTCAGCCATTACATGGACGACGTCGGGGACGATATAGTCCAGCAGCCGCTGGTAATGCGTGATGACGATCGTAGCGCTGTCCGGTCTTTTCAGCATGGTGACGCCGTTTGCCACTATGCGCAAAGCGTCAATATCCAGCCCGCTGTCGGTCTCATCAAGTATTGCCAAAGTAGGTTCCAGCATGGCCATTTGGAATATTTCATTGCGTTTTTTTTCACCGCCCGAAAAACCTTCGTTCACCGACCGATTGATGAGCGAGGACTCCAAGCCCACCAATTCGGCTTTTTCGCGCATGCGTTTTAAAAATTCCGAAGCGGTCAACAGGGGTAAATTCCTGTATTTACGCTGTTCGTTCACAGCGATTTTCATGAAATTTGCCATACTTACGCCCGGAATTTCCACGGGATACTGAAAACTAAGAAATACGCCCTTTCGCGCGCGTTCTTCGGGTGAAAATTGCAGTAAATCCGTTCCTTCAAAAAACACCTCGCCTTGTGTGACCTCGTAACCGCTACGCCCCGTAAGGACGGCAGCCAGTGTGCTTTTGCCCGCGCCGTTGGGTCCCATGATGGCATGCACTTCGCCTGCTTTCACTTCGAGGTTCACTCCTTTCAATATCTTGTTCCCGTAAACGGAAGTATGCAAATTGCGAATAGATAACATCTCGTTTCAAATAATAACCGCACAAAATTACATGAAAAACTGCCGATTTCCAAGCGCGGGCAAATAAAATTCGGAGAGGGGGATAAACAAGTATAACGATTTGTCGGAAAACGACTGTTTTCGGAAGTGTTGGAAACCACAGTACTCCGCCCTGCACGGATTTTTGAGCAGGGAACGGTTATCCGGCAAAACCGGACAGCGCGCCGGATTTTTAGCACCTCAAATTTGTTTCAGCGCCTGCTCAATATCTTCAATCAAATCCTCAATGTCTTCCACGCCGGCAGAAACGCGGATGAGCGTATCGGTGATACCGGTTTTTCGGCGGGTTTCCGGATCGACGGAAGAATGGGTCATTGCCGCAGGCAGTTCAATGAGGGATTCTACGCCGCCGAGACTTTCCGCGAGTGCAAAGATATGGAGACTTTCTAAAAATTTTTTTGCATCGACCACAGAGCCTTTTATTTCAAATGATAGTACGCCCCCAAATCCGGAGGACTGCGCTTTTGACAATTCATGTTGCGGGTGACTTGCCAATCCGGGATAAATTACGCGATTCGCTTTGGGGTGCCGTTCCAGATAACGGGCGATGGACAAAGCGTTTTGCTGATGCCGTTCCATGCGCAAAGCCAGTGTTTTCACTCCGCGCAGGGTGAGGTACGAATCCAGCGGGGAAAGTACCGCTCCTACGGCATTCTGACGATGCCGTATCTGCTCGTAAAGAGCGGTGTCGGCAAGCAGGACGGCGCCGCCCAGTACGTCACTGTGTCCTCCGATATATTTGGTGGAACTGTGTACGACAAGATCGGCGCCCAAGTCCAACGGTTTTTGGAAAAACGGCGACAGAAAGGTGTTGTCCACCAACAACAATAATCCGTGTTGATGAGTAATTCCGGCAATGGCGCGAATATCGCAAACTTTCAGCAACGGATTGGACGGCGACTCTATCCATACCAACCGCGTGTTGGGTTGTATGGCAGCCTCAACAGATGCGGCGTCGCTTGCATCCACATACGACACATCAATGCCGTATTCATTGAAAATATGGTTGAACAGGCGTTTTGTCCCGCCATACAGGTCATCGAACGCTACGATATGGTCGCCGCTTTTGACCAGCGCAAGCAACACGGTGGTTTCTGCTGCAAGTCCCGAGCTGAACGTCAATCCATACCGTGCATTCTCGAGCGACGCAAGTTTGGTTTCCAGCGCCTTGCGTGTGGGATTAAGCGAACGGGTGTATTCATAACCCGCCGTAGGAATATCTACCTGTTTGCGGGCAAAAGTGGTGGACAGATGAACAGGCGCCACCACATCTCCCGTCGCTCCTTCCCTGAAATCGGGCTCTTCGCCCGCATGGATACTGTTGGTTGAAAAACCGTATTTACTCATGTTTGTCAATTTATTTTATCGCTGCAACGTTTTGCCCAAATCCCGTGATGCTCCCGCACGCTGATCGTTTTATGATTCATCATGAAAATCGCAGTTTGCATGTTTTCAGGATTCAGGCGCTATTTTTAACCGGTTGATGAAATCTATCTTGGTAATCAATCCTTCAAAATCGCCTTGCGGGTTCACCACGATAGCCACCAATCCGTCCGTAAGGATTTTGACTAATTCGTCCCTTCCGGCAGTATAAGGAATAGTGGTCAGCTCTTTGGTCATGATCTCTTTCACCGGCGTGTCCAAGGTATGTCCTTGGGTGTAGAGGGCGAGCAACAAGTCCGATTCATCGATGATGCCCGTCAGTTGCCTGTTTTCCAACACGGGCAACTGCGAAATGTCGTAAAGTTTGAATCTGCCGTACACGGTTTTCAGGGTGTCGTCCGGCGCCACAAAGACGATGGAGTTGTCCTCGAAACGGCGCGAGATAAAATCGCGCAGGTCGCCGAAAAGTTTGCGTTCCGCCAATCCGTGATCAAGCAACCAGTAGTCGTTGTACATCTTGGACAGGTATTTGTTGCCGCTGTCGCAGACAAAGGTAATCACCCGTTTAGGGACGGTTTGTTCGCGGCAATACCTGAGGGCGGCGCTCAACAACGTACCCGATGAGGCGCCGGCAAGGATTCCTTCGTTGCGAAGCAAGTTGCGCACGGCGTCAAAACTCTCTTTGTCGCTGATGGTATAGGCTTTTCGGATCAATGAAAAATCGGCAATAGCAGGCACAAAATCTTCTCCGATGCCTTCCACCAGCCATGATCCGGCATTTGTCCGCAGGACGCCCGTATTGACATAATCGGCAAGGACAGAGCCTTCGGGATCTGCAAGAATAAACTCGGTTTGCGGGGATACTTTTTTGAAAAACCGCGTCAAACCGGTGACGGTGCCCGATGAACCTGCGCCTGTGATTACGGCATCTACACGATGTTCCAACTGTTCCCAGATTTCCGGTGCGGTAGTGGTTTCGTGCGCCAATGGATTATCTTGATTTTCAAATTGATTGATGTAGAAAGCGCCCCGTTCTCCGGCAATACGCTGCGCATAATCCTGATAATATTCCGCGTGCCCTTTCCCTACGTCGGAACGGGTGAGCAAGATCTCCACGCCCAATGCACGCAAATGGTTGATCTTTTCCTGACTCATTTTATCGGGTATCACCAGAACCAGTTTGTACCCTTTCATACGTGCCGCCAGCGCCAGTCCGATGCCGGTATTGCCGGCAGTGGCCTCTACGAGAATATCGCCGGGTTTGATAGCTCCCCGTTTTTCGGCTTCGCTGATCATGGTCAGCCCTATGCGGTCTTTGATAGAGCCGCCCGGATTCTGGTTTTCAAGTTTTACAAACAACCGGCAAAGTCCCGTATCCGTATGGGTAAGTTCCACTATCGGAGTATTGCCGATGGTCTCAAGAATATTTCCTACTATCATGGTATTTTCGGTGATTATTGCGTGTTTCGCCTCAACCGGTTTTTATAAAGGTTTAAGACCGTTAAAATAATGTTTTCCTGAGGCTTATCGATCCTGTGCGCCTCATTCGTTTGTAAAATAACGATTCATCTATTTTAGATTACAAATATGGTATGGAAAAAGCAGTCATGAAATACCACAAATATGGTATTTCCATTTTGTTTAACCGCGTTCGGACACGGAATGAACGGTTTTACATCCGTTGGAAATTTTATTTCAATCTTTCGCCAACTTCTCTGCTGTCCGGATTGTTATTGTCATATAATAATATGACTTTTCTTTAAAAAACAGAACCATGGGAATCATTAAAATAAAAACATCCGCTGATCGTCAGCGGAAACAGACACAATCAATGGATACCGACGACACGCTCCGCAAAAACAAGGAAGAGGGCGAAGATACAAAAGGTTACCGGATGGAATATCCGCCGTCGCAGCCATTGTCCGATGAAACGCAAACGTTCGGACACAGTGAATTTTGGGTGGGTTGACACAAATTCATTCGATATAAATGGAAAACAGATATACTGACGAACGAAGTTTGTCAATGGCATTTTGGAATTCGGGATGAGGGGTGGCTCTCCTTTTGAGCACGTCAAACATACCCCACGAACCGCGTATCTCGAAGGTCAATTTGAAATATGGAAAATAAAAATCGAATCCGCCACCCACTTCGTAGCACAGGTCGGCGAGGCTCAAATCCATATAAATTTCGTCTTCTTCTCGGTATGTTTTGGCAAGGTCGAAACGGGGATTTATCCCGCCCACCAGAAAGCCGCGCATGTTATTAACGCGCGTCGATTTGTATTTGAGCAGTATCGGCAGTTCTATGTAACTGGATTCCAGCTGCTGTTTGTCGTCAAACAGTTCGTTGTGGCGATAGAACATCAATTGGCGCGACCCGAAAGCCACGCCCGGCAGAAATCTCAGTTCTATCCTGTCGGTCATCCGCATAGCGGCAACCGCCTGAATATGGAATCCCGGAGATAATTTGGATACGTTCGCCGTCAGGGAGTCTGTCTGATAATGAGCCAAAGACGGGGTAACGGTATAATCCATCGCATTCAATCCCAGACAAAAGCCAAAATGGATAATGCGGTTGTCATGTTGCTGGTAATTCAGTATTTTATTGTTCGATTGTGCCGATATTCCTATACAACAGAAAATCAACACTATGGAACAGACTGTTATCTTTTTTAATTTCACTCTTTTCGACGTTTTTCATGTAAAACGCTTTCCGCTATATTTTTATTGTGTCAAATATACTGTTCGCCTCCGTTTAATTTTACGTGGTTCACGAAATCTTTGATTTGCTGTTCGCTGTCTTTCTTGCAAATCAGCAGTACATCATCGGTTTGTACCACAATCATGTCTTCAAGTCCCTGTATTACGGCGAGTTTATGCGGATGTATGTTGATTTCGCACGATTTGGTATCATACAGGAAAACATGGTTGCCTACTACTGCGTTTCGCCTCTTGTCTTTTTTCTGATTGACATACAGCGACCCCCATGTACCGATGTCCGACCAGCCGAAATCGGCACACAATACATACACGTTGTCTGCTTTTTCCATGATGGCGTAGTCTATGGAAATGCTTTTGCTTTGCGCATAGATGTCACACACCGTTGCCGCCTCTTCCCCTGTGCCGAGTTTGTCGATGTGCTTGCGGAACATTGTGTTGATGGCGGGCATGTGGAGGTCAAAAGCCTGCATAATAGCCGGCAACGACCAGAAAAACATGCCCGAATTCCAGAAAAATTCGCCGCTTTCAAAAAACACTTTCGCCACATCCATTTTTGGTTTTTCGGTGAAAGTTTTTACTTTTTTTAAGTCCGAAATATTTATTTCGGGAAGTTCTTCGTTCGAGGTTTGAATATAGCCGTAGCCTGTTTCGGGACGACTGGGTTTGATCCCGATGGTGAGCAATGCCGGATGAGTGGCTGTAAAATCCAGTCCTTGACGCACTATGCGCAAAAATTCCGCTTCATTGAGAATCAGGTGATCCGACGGCGCTACAATGATGTTGGCATTGGGATTTTCCTGCGATATTTTGAAATTGGCATAAGCGATACACGGGGCGGTATTCTTGCGCATCGGTTCGAGCAATACCTGTTTCTCCTCTATTTCAAGCTGTTCGATCGTGATCTCTTTGTATATATCGTTGGTCACGATGTAGATGTTTTCGCGCGGAACCACCTTGCAGAACCGGTCGAATGTCTGCTGTATCAGTGTTTTCCCTTCGCCCAATATGTCCAAAAACTGTTTGGGATGATTTGTCCGGCTGAGGGGCCAGAAACGGCTACCCACGCCGCCTGCCATGATAACGCAATAATTGTTGGGGTTCATTCGTGCAAATAATTAAGGTTCAACGGTGAGCCACCGCATCGGATGCCTGTATGTATATCCGATCCAGCATACTTTTACTTACCTGTTGCTCCGCATTGCGAAATAATTCTGCAACATCGGCGTCCGTCAAGATTTCATCATTATAATATGCCTGATGTTGAATATCCGGATAGCGTTGCAATAAAAATAAAAGGGTAAATTTAACTGTCATAAGCATATCTTTTTACGGATTTTTAAAAATTCTATTCTTTTTATTAATGGAAAACGATTGTTTGCGGCAATTATTGTATCTTGCAAAAATATTTTTGATATCATGATGCCGAAACGTTTATTCCTGTTTTTGATGTGCCTGCCTGCTGCACTTGCGGCGCAAACGCCGTTGCAACGTAGCCTTGATCGTTTGTTGGAGGACGATTTTTACCAAACGGCAACTGTCGGTATATCCGTGTATGACCTTACCGACGACCAATTGTTATACACCAGAAATGACCGTCGGCTGTGCCGTCCCGCTTCCAACACCAAACTGCTCACGGCAGCGGCGGCGGTGCATTATCTGGGTGCGTCGTACGAATTTCGCACATGGCTGTTGCGCACGGGAACGATAGACGCCGACAGTTGCCTGCACGGCGATTTGTACCTTGCCGGCGGGTTTGATCCCGAATTTACTTCCGGCAATCTGGACACGCTGGTACAGTTGCTGAAACTGTCGGGTGTCAGGCGCTTTGCGGGCAATGTGTATGCCGACGCCTCCGCGGCGGACGAAATGCCGTGGGGAAAGGGCTGGTCATGGGATGACGATATGGAAGCATTTCAACCGTATCTGTCGCCCGTGCCTGTGAACAAGGGCGTAGTGAAATTGAAAATATCGCCGATGGAGGTCGGCACTCGTCCGGTCATACAAACAAACCCCGGCACTGCGTATGTTGAGATCGACAACCGTGCGACAACCATTGCAAAAACAGACGAACCGCCGGCAAAAAGTTTGCGTTTCCGGCGTACTTTCAACGGCGTCGGCAATGTAATTACCGTGTCGGGAAGCATCGCCGCCAATGCCCGCCCTTACGAGATCTCCATCAGTATACAGTCGCCCAACAGTTACGTATTGACGCTGTTTGCGGAAAAACTTGCGGAGCAGTTGCCGGGCAGCCTTCCGGTGTGCGGCGGTACGGCAATTCCTCCTGTTCCGCCGGATACCGTAGGATATACCGCCCACCGGATGCCTGATGTCATCCTGCGCATGAACAAAGAAAGCGATAACCTGAATGCCGAAATGCTGTTGTACGCTATCGGGTTGCAATGCTGTGGCAAACCTTCGTCAACGGAAAAAGGGATAGGGCAGGTGCGAGAAATGATACGGCAACAGTTGAAACTCAAACCTGAGAATTACAGCATTGTGGATGGCTCCGGACTGTCGCATCAAAACTACCTGACGCCCGAACTCATCACAACATTGCTGCACTACATGTACCACACGCCCGATTTTCGCCTCTTCCGCGCATCTCTACCCGAAGCCGGCATAGACGGAACGCTGAAAAACAGATTGAAAAAGAAATCCGTGTATCGCAAGGTGTTTGCCAAAACGGGGTCGCTCACAGGCGTAAGCACTCTATCGGGCTATATGGAAGCTGACAACGGGCATCTGCTGGCATTTTCCATCATGATACAGAACTTCGTCGAAAAAACATCTCCGGTGGCTATCCGCTACATTGACGGGATCTGCGAACAGGTGATGCGTGATCTTTGACCATCGGAACCACACGACCGAAATTTGCGGATTTTCAGACCCGACTTTGTCCGCTACATCCTGATCATCAAATTTTCCCGACCATTTTGGCGGGCGCCACCCATTGGTCAAACTCTTCAGCGGTGAGGTGTCCAAGTTCAACGGCGGCCTCTTTGAGGGTTTTGCCTTCTTTGTGGGCTTTTTTGGCGATCTCCGCCGCTTTGTAATATCCTATTTTGGGGTTCAACGCCGTTACCAGCATCAATGAGTTATCCAAATGTTTTTTGATGTTGGTTTCGACAGGTTCAAGCCCGACAGCGCATTTGTCGTTGAAGCTCACGCAACCTTCGCCGATAAGACGGGCGCTGTGCAGAAAATTATAGATAATCACCGGTTTGAATACGTTCAGTTCAAAATGTCCAGTGGCGCCGCCCACATTGATGGCCACATCGTTGCCCAGCACCTGTGCGGCAATCATGGTAAGCGCTTCGCATTGGGTGGGGTTCACTTTTCCGGGCATGATGGACGATCCGGGTTCATTGTCGGGGATATGCAATTCGCCGATGCCCGACCGCGGACCAGAACTCAACATACGAATGTCGTTGGCAATCTTCATCAGGCTGACGGCAACGGTTTTTAACGCTCCATGCGCTTCCACGATAGCATCGTGCGAAGCCAGCGATTCAAACTTGTTGGGTGCGGTAACGAAGGGCAGGCCGGTGAGTTCGGCAATCTTTTCCGCCACGTTTGCGGCGTAGTTTTCGGGGGTGTTGATGCCTGTTCCCACAGCCGTTCCGCCCAAGGCAAGTTCCGACAGATGGGGCAGCGTGTTGCGGATGGCTTTCAACCCGTGTTCAAGCTGGGCGACGTATCCGCTCAGTTCCTGACCCACGGTGAGCGGCGTAGCATCCATGAAATGTGTGCGTCCAATTTTCACTATTTTCATGTATTGTTGGCTTTTCGCTTCCAACGTCGCTTTCAGTTTTTCGATACCCGGAATGGTAGTTTCCGTCAGCATTTTGTACGCTGCAATATTCATGGCGGTGGGAAACGTGTCGTTGGATGACTGTGACTTATTCACATCGTCATTGGGCGCAAGAAATTTTTCCTTGTCGGTGAGTTGTCCCCCGTGCAACACATGTCCGCGGTATGCCACCACTTCGTTGACGTTCATATTGCTTTGTGTCCCGCTGCCTGTCTGCCATACCACCAACGGAAAATAATCGTCCAATTGTCCGCGCAGGATTTCCTCGCACACGGTGGCTATCAAATCGCATTTTTCTTTCGGCAACACGCCCGCCTCAAAGTTGACAAGTGCAGCCGCCTTTTTCAGGTATCCGAACGCACGGATGATTTCCTTCGGCATCCGGTTGATGTCGCATGCAATCTTAAAATTTTCGACGCTACGTTGTGTTTGTGCACCGTAGTATGCGTCAATGGGAACTTGCACCTCTCCCATCGTGTCTTTTTCTATACGATATTCCATTGTGTTAAAATTACAGTTATTTAACCCACAAATTTACAGCGTGAGTTGTACATTTTTTTCCTTAACCAGACGACGCAAATTGATGAGCGCATAACGCATCCGTCCCAGCGCGGTGTTGATGCTCACGCCCGTATGGTCGGCTATTTCCTTAAAACTCATATCCCCGTAATGTCGCAGCAGAATCACCTCTTTTTGTTCCTGCGGAAGATGATCTACCAGATTGCGCACATCCTCGTATATCTGGTGCTGTACGATATATGTCTCGACTGTATTTTCCGAGTATTTCGACGAATTGAGCACCGGCACGGTAAGATTGTCGGTAGAGCAAACGTCCAATTGCTTTTCCTGACGGTACATATCTATGATAAGGTTGTGTGCAATACGCGTCATCCACGGCAAAAACCGCCCAGATTCCGAATAACGACCTTCCGTTAATGACGTAATCGCCTTAAAACATGTTTCCTGAAAAATATCTTCAGCCACATGCCTGTTTCTTACCGAATAATATATATAGGAAAACAGTTTCTTTTTATGCCTTTCCAGCAATACTTCAAAACTCTTCCCATTACCTGCAATAAATTGCTGCACCAAAATTTGGTCTGACAATTCTTGTAACTCCATCGTTTACAAATATTTGATTGAGAGTAAAGATATCGTATAGGCAATTATTTTTAAGGTGTAAAGATAGTCATTTTTTTTATATGCAATATTTTTTATATTTTTTTGACTAATTCTTTTTTGGTCATCATTCACTATTCACTATTCTGAGGCAGGGCAACCACATAGGGTTGCACCCTACCAAGGGCAACCACATAGGATTGCCCCTACCAGAGGCAACCACACAGGGTTGCCACTACCAAGGGCAACCACACAGGGTTGCCCCTACATTATTCTCTATTCTCTATTCGTTCATCACTATCTTCACTCTTCTGTTTTTCCGTCGGTTTTCTTCGCCGATGTTGGGTACGATGGGTTCTGTTTCGCCTTTGCTGACGGTGCGGATGCGTTCCGGCGCGACGCCTTTTTCCACCAGATAGGCTTTGGCGGCTTCTGCGCGGCGCAGACCAATGGACATGTTAACGGCGGGGGTGCCCAGGTCGCAGGTGTGTCCTTCTATCAGCAGCTGTTTGTCTGGGTAGCGCTGCAACAGGGCTGCTTTCTCGTCCAGTTCCGTTTGGGCGGCAGCAGAAGGCTCGGTGTCGTTGATGCCGTAGTCGGCGACAGGCTGCTGCACCGTTTCCACGGCGGCGACATACTGACGCACCTCTTCTTGCCGACGCACTTCCTCTTGCCGGAGCGTCTCCCGTACCGTGCGGATGGAGTCGGCGCGTTCGGCAGCGCGGCGTTCGCGCTCTTCGGCAAATGCCTGCTGGCGGCGCTGCTGTTCCTCCACCTCCTCCTGCGTCTTTTCGACCAGTTGCAGGTCGAAGCGTTTACCGGCCTCCGTGCCTGACG
>JAISWR010000042.1 GCA_031270985.1 Bacteroidales bacterium
TTGAAGTATTTGTAAAACTGACGATGAACTATTCGGCGGCCAATGCGGAACAGTTAAAGTTGTTCCGAAAATGCACAATTCGTTTTCGAAAAGACGTACAATTCGTTTTTGGGATTATATAAAATTAAATGCATTATATGAAACAGCCGCCGTTGATTAGCCCTTGCGGGTTGGCGTATGTCTTTGTTTTCCGGTTTCATTCTCGCAGTCACCACAGTTTGCGATGACATGATATTACGAATATGTCTCCGGTCATAACGGATATTTTTCTTTTTGTTCAGATTATCCGTACTGCCCCTTTGTCTGCGGAAGTCACCATCGAGGCATAGGCTTTCAGTACTTTTGGCGTCAATCGTTGACGGTGAGGCGGCGTAAAGGCTTTGTTGCCGCGCGCCAGCTCTTCGGTTCGGCGGTGCGCCAACTCTTCGTCCGTGAGCAGCACATTGATGCTGCGGGCGGGGATGTCAATTTCAATGATGTCGCCGTCGCGGAGCAGGCCGACATTACCTCCGGCAGCCGCTTCGGGCGAGATGTGCCCGATGGACAACCCCGAAGTACCTCCGGAGAAACGTCCGTCGGTAATCAATGCGCAAGATTTGCCCAAGTGACGCGATTTGATGTACGATGTCGGATAGAGCATTTCTTGCATACCGGGACCGCCTTTGGGTCCTTCGTGCGTGATGACCACCACGTTTCCCGCTGCCACTTTTCCGCCCAGTATGCCGTCGCAAGCGGCTTCCTGAGCATCGAACACCCGTGCTGCCCCTTTGAAGTGGAAAAGACGCTCATCCACTCCTGCCGTCTTGATAACGCAACCGTCCTGAGCGATGTTGCCTTTGAGTATTGCCAACCCGCCGTCTTTACTGTATGCGTGTGCGATATCGCGAATACAGCCTGTTGCGCGGTCTTTATCTAAAGATGGAAAAACACTGTCCTGCGAACCCAATACAAGATTGAAACGACGCGCTGGAGCAGATGCGTATTTGCGCAACGCTTCGTCAGACACTGAGGGGCTGAGAATGTCGAAGCGTTCAATGGCTTGTTCCAGTGTCAAACCGTCTGCACGGCGTACGGAACCATCCACTAATCCCGCGCGTTGCAGTTCGCCCATGATGGCAAGGATTCCTCCCGCGCGGTTGACATCCTCAATGTGGTATTTCTGCGTGTTGGGCGCTACTTTGCAAAGACAGGGCGTTTTTCGCGAAAGCATATCAATATCATCCATTTTGAAATCCGCGCCTGCCTCCTGAGCCACTGCCAACAGGTGTAATACTGTATTGGATGATCCGCCCATAGCGATGTCCAGCGTCATGGCGTTGAGAAAAGCGGCGCGAGTGGCAATGCTGCGAGGAAGAACGGCGGTATCACCCTCGCGATAGTAACGGTAAGCGTTGGCGACAATCAGCCGCGCCGCATCCGTAAAAAGTTGCCTGCGGTTGGCGTGGGTGGCGACAACAGTGCCGTTGCCGGGTAGCGACAAGCCAATTGCTTCGGTAAGACAGTTCATCGAATTAGCGGTGAACATGCCCGAACACGATCCACAAGTGGGACAGGCAAACATTTCGAGGTCGTGCACACGATCGTCGCTCACACTGTCGTCGGCAGCCTGCACCATCACGTCAATCAAATCGTAGAAACCGTCACCGACTTTACCTGCTTCCATCGGTCCGCCGGATACAAACACGGCGGGGATGTTCAGCCGCATAGCAGCCATCAGCATACCGGGCGTTATTTTGTCGCAGTTGCTGATGCAAATCATGGCGTCGGCTTTGTGGGCGTTGCACATGTATTCTACACTGTCGGCAATCAGGTCGCGCGAAGGCAACGAATAGAGCATGCCGTCGTGTCCCATGGCGATACCGTCGTCAATGGCGATAGTGTTAAATTCGGCGGCAAAACAGCCTGCTTTTTCTATTTCAGCCTTTACCGCCTGCCCGATGTCGTGCAGATGTACATGCCCGGGCACAAACTGCGTGAACGAATTAACGACAGCAATGACCGGTTTGCCGATTTGATCCTCCGTCATGCCGCAAGCTCTCCACAGGCTGCGCGCTCCCGCCATCCTGCGTCCTTGCGTATTGATAACGCTACGTAATGGTATTTCCATAATCTCCGTAAAACAATGATTATCTGCAAAAAATATAAAATACAACCCTGCAAAGATAGGATTTTTAACGGACAAAACATCGGTATCATTTTACTATTTTGTTCACATATCGGCTGAGGGCTAAAAATTTTTCGCTACTTTTGCCTACAAATTGTAATCTCTTTGCGCTATCTTTTAATGTCATGCACACGCTTCGGTCGGCTTTTGAATCTATTGTAAAAGAACCTCTTGTGTGGGAGGAACCGATTACCGATTCCGGTTCCGAACGGAGTTATACCCGTTTGAGAAGCGATACGCACTCAATGATTGCCGTTGTCGGCACAGTGAGAGAAGAAAATACCGCTTTCATCGAACTGACGCGGCATTTTCGGAAGCAGCAATTGCCGGTGCCGGAACTCCTGTTTGTGTCCGACGACAAAATGCAATACCTTCTGCAGGACTTGGGCGATGTGTCGTTGTTTGAATATATGCGTCGCGGACGGGAAAGCGGCGATTTCAGCGCAGCGGAACGGGAAATGCTGGTCAAAACTATTGCACGGTTAGCTGAGTTTCAGTTCAGAGGCGCCGAAGGACTGGATTTTTCGGTGTGTTACCCTCAGGCGGCTTTTGACAAACGCACCGTAATGTGGGATTTGAATTATTTCAAGTACTGTTTCCTGAAACCGTCGGGCGTGCTGTTCTCGGAAAATTCTCTGGAAAACGATTTTGAAACTATGGCGGATCTGTTGCCGCAACATGCGATGAACGCTTTTTTGTACCGCGATTTCCAGTCGCGCAACGTGATGATATTTCGTGACGAACCCCACTTTATTGATTATCAGGGTGGGCGACGCGGGCCCGTGTTGTACGATGTAGCGTCTTTTCTGTGGCAGGCAAAAGCTGATTTCCCGGACACACTGCGGGAAGAATTGCTGGATGTATATTTATCCGAATTGCAAAAATACACACCCGCAAGCAAATCGGACTTCAAAACGCAATTGCAGCATTTCGTGCTGTTCCGCATATTGCAGGTGCTGGGCGCTTACGGTTTCAGGGGATATTTTGAGAAAAAAGTGCATTTCCTGCAAAGTATCCCCTTTGCCTTGCGAAACTTGCAGCGTTTGCCGGATGAAAATTTTGAACGCTACCCCTACATGCGGCAAATAGTGCGGACAATGTGCGCCGACATACCATTGCCGGACACATTGGAGAAAAATCAGCCGTCAGGTTTACAGGTGACGGTGTACAGTTTTTCATACCGGAAAGGCGTCCCCGAAGATGAATCGGGCAACGGGGGAGGATATGTTTTCGACTGCCGCGCCATTCATAATCCGGGCAGATACGATGCGTACAAGCAACTCACGGGATTAGACCGCCCGGTGATTGACTTTCTGGAAAAGAACGGCGAAATAGTACGGTTTCTCGAACACGTGTATGTGCTGGCGGATCAGCACATCAAAAAATACACGGAGCGGGGAATGACCCGCCTGATGTTTGCTTTCGGCTGTACGGGCGGACAGCACCGTTCGGTGTATTCGGCGCAACATCTGGCAGACCACATCATGCGCAAACACGGCGTCACGGTGAAATTGATACACAGAGAACTACAACAGTGAAAGCAATGATATTTGCCGCAGGTACAGGATCGCGCCTGAAACCGATTACCGACACTATGCCAAAAGCGCTGGTCGTCGTGAACGGAAAACCCCTGCTGGAGCACGTTATCCTTAAATTGAAAAATGCGGGTTTTGACGAAATCATCGTCAATGTACACCACTTCGCCCGACAGATCATTGAGTTTCTACAGGATAACAAAAATTTCAACATCCGTATGCATATTTCGGACGAAAGCGACGCTTTGCTCGAAACAGGCGGAGGCATCAAAAAAGCCGCCGCATTCTTTGACGACGGCAACCCCTTTTTGGTACATAACGTGGACATTCTGTCGGATGTGAATTTGGACGACATGTACCGCTGTGCCGTGAAAAACGAAGCGGTAGCCACACTTTTGGTAAGCGAAAGACTGTCATCCCGCTATTTGCTGTTTGACCGCGACAACAAACTGTGCGGTTGGATGAATGCACTAACGAAAGAAACAAAGTCCCCTTACCGTCCGTTTCACCCTGCTGATTACCGAAAACTTGCCTTTAGCGGTATTCATGTGATGAAGCCGGACATTTTCCAATGGATGAAACAGTGGACAGGGAGATTTTCGGTGATTGACTTTTACCTTGCCGTCTGCAGGGAGTTGCCTATCCACGCCTATACACCCGATAATCTGAGATGGCTGGATGTCGGGAAACCCGACGCGCTGCAAAAAGCCGCAAAATTTCTATCGTGAAAATAGTCCTTCAAAAGGAATGTTCTTGCACAAACTCTGTAACGGTAAGTCGATGCACGCCAAGAATACGGGCAATAGCGCTTCCTTGGTGAGTCGAGCAATGAGGTTACGTCCGATTTCGGCGGACAAGCCGAAAGCAAAAGCAAGAACTTTACTGTGATCAAACTTCTTCAGGGACATTCGGGTAAACGATTTTCCATTGTCGAGGGTCTTTCCATTTTTTCCAAAAACCGCGCAACGCCAACAATTCCTTTTTGTCATAAAACCGGAATAAATGCAGGATAACCGGATAGGCGGCAAGCATCAGCAGTTTGGCGGGTATTCTCCACGCCAGACTCCATTCGCGGATGCCGTAAGCGATCGCGCAGCAAAGCGCACCCAATCCGATAGCAATGAATATTTTCCATAATTCGTACGGTACGGGATAAAAGCGCCGCGCGAAATACAGCATGAGAAAGAAATACGCAATCTGCGAGATCAGGGTTGCCAATGCAGCGCCCAATATGCCGCAGAACGTTATCAGCACAAGGTTGAGCGCTACGTTCAGGATGGATACCGCAATGATTACGGAGGCAATGACACCTGTTTTTTTTACAATCTGGAGATTGTACATCAGCTGATCTTTCAACATGGCAAACAAGATGCCGAACGAGATGAACGGAACGATCATATATGCCTCCCAATATTCCGGCTTCTCGGCAGTAAGCAGTTTTACCGCTTCCTGTCCGAACAGGGATACCGCAAGTACGAACATCATCAGTCCGAAAGCGAGATAAGTCATCAGTTTGGCATAAAAACGCTTTGCGGAAGGTTGGTCTGCCATGCGAAACATCACCGGAGGCAATGCCAGATTGATGGGGTGAACGATAAATACTTTCAATGTGTTTGCCAGCTTGTACCCCAATGAATAAATGCCGACACTCGCCAGTCCGTTGATGAAATTCAGACCGTACCGGTCAAATAAACTCAGCATTGTGGAAAATATGGACGACACCGTGAACGGGAAACTGAAGCGAAACATTTGACCGAGAATAACACGCTCGAAACGGATGTTGACATTGCGGAAAATATACGGCGCATAGCAAGCCAGAAAAACGCATCCGCCAATGATTTGCGCTTCGTAAATGCCTTCCAGTTTCCGGTCGAAAACCACCATCAGCAGCAGCGTAAACGACAAAACCGTCCCCAGCCTGAACAGTATACTGCGGGTGTATTGCACGGATTTTGACTGCATCCGGCACAATACCAACGGAATACTGCCGATCAGTTCCAACCCTGCCGAAAGCAGCATCAAGCGTATCAAACGGGCGTATTCCGGCGAATTGAACAGCAACAGGGACAGGTCGGCGGCAAGAAAAATGCCGACGATATTGATCAATACGGCTATCAATACAATGGTTGCCAGCAAGGTGAAAAATACGGACTTCCGGTTGTCCTGCAACTCTTTGTCCACATACCAGCGGGCAAACGCCACGTACAGGTTCAGTCCAAACAGCCCGACAATCAGCTGGGCGGTTACCTCCATCGTTCCCAGCATCCCGTATTCGGTGGCAGTCAAATTGTCCACGTAGAAAGGCAGCAGGATGAAGCCCACTAGCTTACCCGCCGCATTACCCAGCGCATAGACGGAGGAATCCTTGAACAGTAATTTAAGATGCTGCAACATTCCGTTTTCTTCTGCTTCCGATTGAATGAACGGTTTTACAGAAAAGCGTTTTCAACGGCAAATGAAACATCACATACATGAACAGGAAAAACCGGCGATGCTCAAACCTTTTCGCTTCGGCAAGGGATACCGGAAAAACAAGACACTGCCGGCAAAAATACCGTTTTTCCTTCCTGCTCAGCAAAACGCTGTCCGACACCAGCGCCACGGACAGTACGATGGTGAAAATCAGACTCCTGAAAACAAGCTCCCGAAGGCGCATGTCGGTATAATGGTCAAGATATTTTTTTGTGAAGTTGATAATCTCCAGATATTCTTTGGAGGCCCGCAACGATACCCTTTTTGTTCTCACCCTATCCATACCGGAATTATCCGTATCATAATGAATATACGTAATATCCGGAATATACTTGTAAGATGAAGCGTTCAGAACCACCTGGCAGGTAAATACCGCATCTTCATATAACTGATTGTCTATGCACTTTATGTTGTGTTTTTTCAGGAACGACAGAAGGTACAGTTTGTTCCACACGACGGTTTCCCTGTTTCGGGATGAATAGTGCTTATAGCCCATTGCCAGCATGCCGGCAACTGTTTCATCCGGATAAATACGTCTCATCCGGACATTCCCGTTCCTTTCCCGTTTTTCTACGGAGCCTGCCGTCACATCAACGGGCGTTTCCTGCATGGCGCGGTACAGTTTTTCGATGGCGTCTTCCGTAATTTCGTCGTCGCTGTCCATGAAAAAGAGGTACTTGCCCGACGCATGGTCGATGGCGG
>JAISWR010000093.1 GCA_031270985.1 Bacteroidales bacterium
CATTTCCCAAAGTGGGAAAATATTTCTCTAATCACAGACGTCCGTCTATGAATAACAACATTTCTTTATGGCATTATTTTATTGAATTATGAGCATCCACTCCATCCACCTCTACCACACCGAAGTAGAAAAACTGAAAGCCTTCGGCGGCACAAAAAAGGAAACCGCCATCCGCAACGCCTTTTACAACCTGCTGAACGATTACGCCCGGCAAAACGCTAATATCCCTTTTCCAAATCCACGATGTTTTCTTCCAGCAACGTAAGTTGTTCCATGCCGGACGCTGTGATAAGGAATGTGTTTTCGATGCCGACCGCCCCCACTCCGGCAATGACGAACTTCGGCTCCAGCGCCAGTATCATGCCTTCCTCCAGCAAGGTTTCTGAACGGGCGCCTAACACCGGTAGTTCATTGATTTCTATGCCCACTCCGTGACCAATAAACTTTGCCTGTTGGTTAATGCCCATGAAACAATCCGCCAATCCGCGTTCTTTCGCCATTTCCAACGCACGATTGTAAAGCGTTTCACAGGCAACACCGGGACGTGCCGTCTTTGTCGTTTCGGACTGAATATCCAGTGCTGTTTGGTGCGCAAGGTAAGCCTCTTCGGGTAATGTGCCGATGGAATAGGTACGGGTCATATCGGTCATATAACCTGTAAAATTACCGCCCATATCCACCATCACACTCGTTCCTCTGCGCAATATGGTGTTATTAGCGCCTATGGGAAGGGAAGGGTGCTGACCTTTACCGCCCAATCCGAAATCGTAGGGCGATGGTTCGGCAGCATTGTCGCCTGAGAGCAGACTGCCCACAAAAATTTCCATGCTTTGCCCGAAAGTGCGGAATATCCCGAAACTTCCGGCAAGCCTCAGTTGCCGCTCTATTTCAATGGATAATTCCACATCCGTCATTCCGGGACGGTACAGGGCGGGAATCTTGCGGTACACTTCCGCATGGATCACGCCCGAACGGCGAAACAGATCAATCTCATAAGCGGTCTTTACGCTACGCGCCTTACGAATTGCCGGCGTGCCGTTAACGGTTTCCGATTCGGGAAAAAGCGCCGCATAGCGCATCCATTCGCCGTACGGGATGGAGTCTCCTTCCAGCATGACGCGGCAAGGCAACGACATGCCGCGTTGCAGCAATATTGCCGGTATATCTTCGGGTTTGCGTACATACACAATATGATTGTCCCGTAAACCTGCGGGACGTCGCACAAAAAGCACCGCTTCGCCGCAAACGGGAATATACAGATAGCCCGCCAGCACTCCGCCGGTAAGATAAAAGAGGTTGACATTGGTGGTAATCAGAAACGCATCAACGTTTGCCGCACGCATCTGCTGCCGTACTTTTTCCATGCGTATGGAGTATTCTTTCATTCGTGAATAAGTCTTAATTTTTCCCCACAAAAATACTGCTTTCTTTACGATTTGACAAATCAGCCTCAGGAATGGATGTGAGCGGTTTTTAAATCCAACTTGGGAAAAATTGTCACGAAAAATGTCGGGGAACGGGGCAATTCGCGGGGGCGTAAAATTTGAATATGTCTCATAATTAGCATATTACAAAATTTGTGTTTTCAAAAAGTCGTTTGTAGTTCCCCATAAGTGACACGCCAAAAATATAACCGTCTGAGTGAAAGATAGTTCCAAAGACATGCTTCCCAAGTTGGGTTAATGCTCCCGATGTCATGTTCTACCCTGCCCCTGAAAGAAGAAATCATCCGGTTGCTTTGTTTTTGTTGCGAAATTAACTTTTTCTCCTTTAGTTTTTTCATTGGCTGAACAATAAAAAGACACCGGCAAGGAAAGCCTCCGTTCAAAACGGATCAAGCTTGCATGGAACAGGGAGTTTCTCTTACATTTCCTCAAGAATTAAATGCATTTGCCCTGCCGTAATTCGTTTATATTTTCCATTCTCAATCAAAAATGCTATTTTTGTCAATTCGTTTGAAACGTCATTCTAATTTGTAAAATTTGTGGATAAGGTTTATTTTATTGGTATAGGAGGCATTGGGATGAGTGCGCTGGCAAGGTATTTCAAGGCGAAGGGGTACGACGTGCAGGGTTATGACCGCACGGAAACTGCGCTTACGCACACATTGGTGGATGAAGGCATCGCCGTTCATTATACAGACAGTACGGACGCAATACCACCGTCCTACAAGGAGAACAAGGAGAACGTACTGGTGATATACACTCCGGCAGTACCTGCTTTCCACAGTGAAATGAGTTGGTTTAGACGCAATGAATACCGTATGATGAAGCGTTCGCAGGTGTTGGGCATGATTTCGGAGGCGAAGAAAACCATTGCCGTTGCGGGAACGCACGGAAAAACCAGCGTATCTGCCATGACCTCATTCCTGCTCACCGAAACGGGTATCGGTTGCGATGCTTTTCTCGGCGGCATATCCCGCAATTATCAAACCAATCTGCTGTTGTGCCCCGACAGTCCGTACACGGTTGCCGAAGCCGATGAATACGACCGTTCGTTCTTATGGCTGCATCCCTACATAGCCGTCGTAACGGCTATGGACGCCGACCATCTCGACATCTACGGCACGCACAAAGAGCTGAAAAAAGCGTTTGGACAGTTTGTTTCGCAAATCACCGCAGACGGATGCCTCATTGTCAAATACGGCTTGGATGTCGCTGTTCCGGCGGATGTCCGCAAATATACCTATGCGCTTGACAACCCGCAGGCTGATTTTTATGCACGCAACATCCGCTGTCATGACGGCATGTATCATGCCGAACTTTGCTGTCCCGAAGGCGTTGTCCCGTTTCGGGCAAATATTCTCGGTCGGGTGAACATGGAAAATAGCGTTGCGGCAATGGCAACATCCTGTGTAGCAGGTGCATCCATGCCTGATTTGGCACACTTCATGGAAGCGTTTGCAGGAGTGCAGCGTCGTTTCGACTATCGCGTGAAACGCAACGACAGGGTGTACATTGACGATTACGGACATCATCCCGAAGAATTGCGTTACACCATCCAATCCGTCAGGGAACTGTATCCGGAAAAACAAATCACAGGCATCTTTCAGCCGCACCTGTACACCAGAACTCGTGATTTTGCCGAAGGTTTCGCCCAAAGCCTCAGCATGCTCGACAAATTGATATTGCTGGATATCTATCCCGCACGCGAGGAACCGATACCCGGAATCTCTTCGCAAATCATCTTTGACCGCGTGACGATTCCTCACAAACAAATGTGCCGCATGGAAGACGTTATCGGCATACTGTCCGCCAATCCTCCGGAAGTGTTGCTTACCATGGGTGCCGGCGATATTGACACACTGGTGGCGCCTGTCGAAAATTTATTGAAATGCTTGTGAAACGGTTACCGCATATTCTGTTTTGGGTAGCGTTGACGACGTATTTCATCGCTTCAATGCGTTTTGTCTCCATACAGCAAAGCAAGACAGTCTGCACCAATGTCGAAGTAAACATCCTCGACAGTACGCGCAGCCGCTTTGTTACCGCGAAAGACATCATGCAGGTAGTAGATCATCCGTCGCAAAAACTGAGGGGAAAGTTGCTGAACAACATCAACGGAAGCGAACTGGAAGACAAACTGCGGCAGTTGTCGCCTGTAAACCGCGCCGAAGTGTATAAAAACGGCGACGGAACGGTGCATGTGGACGTCTTGCAACGTGTGCCTGTGCTGCGCGTTATCAATCGCTACGGAGAAAGTTACTATCTGGATGAAACGGGACAATCCCTGAGACATTCTGCAAACTACAGCGCCCATGTGCCGGCAGCAAACGGACATATTGACCGCAGAGCGCCCGACCGGTCGGGATTTAACGTGCTGCAAGCCGAAACGCAAGGCAGAAACCTGTTGCAAGAACTGTTTGACTTGGCGATGTGGATGGAACAGCACAAGTTTTGGAGCGCACAGATACAGCAATTGTACGTCAATGCCGACGGTGATATAGAGCTGATTCCTCGCGTAGGCGCCCACATCATCGTGTTCGGTCATGGGGACAAAATCGGGGAAAAATTCGGCAAACTCGAATCCCTCTACCGTAACGGGTTTAACGTCACAGGATGGAACAAATACGACGTCATCAACCTGAAATACGACGGACAGATTGTCTGTACCCGCAGGAATTGACAGCGCTTGCTATGGAAATACCACAAATTGATCCCGTCAAAAATGCCGAATATGCTTGTCCCCGTCTTGATATGCAACCATTTTGCAGATATTTATTAAAATAATCGCACCAGACATTTTTTTTATGTGGAATTTTTTACTAACTTTGCAGCGAAATTTCAAATTCAAAACCATGAGAATTTTTGGTCTTTTTCTCGTTTTTGCACTGTTTTGTGCGGGATTGCCGAATATGTCATGCAACTCGCGGCAATCGGGAAATGTCAGCAATGACACTGTCCCCCAAAAGATTACATCTGTTAGATATGACGCCACGGAACACAATTTCGGCAAGGTGCAGGAGGGCGAAAAAGTGTCTTATCGCTTTGAATTTACCAATACGGGCGACACCGAACTATTTGTAAAAGAGGTCAAATCCTCTTGCGGCTGTACGGCAACCGACCACAGCAAAGAACCTGTTGCACCCGGAAAAAAAGGATTTGTGGAAGTATCGTTCGACACCAACGGACGTCCGGGAATGCAAGAAAGAAACGTTCTCGTCATCTGCAACACAGAACCTCCGTCGAAAGTCATTTCTTTCATCTGTGAGGTGGAACCCAAAAAACAGCAATAATTCTATTCATCAATTTAATATATAAGGTTTATGACAACATTGTACGTATTATTACAAAATCAATCATCCGGTGCGTTAGGCAGCTTTCTCCCGCTGTTGTTGATTATCGTGGTCTTTTATTTCTTCATGATTCGTCCGCAAATGAAAAAACAGAAAGAATTGAAAAATTACCGGAATGCACTGCAAAAAGGGGATAAAGTGGTGACTACGGGCGGTATTTACGGTAAAATTTCCGGCATTAGCGACAGCACGGTAGAAGTGGATATTGCCAACGGCATCACCATCAAAGTGGACAAATACGCTATTTTAAAAGATTCCAGCGACTTAGCCGCTAAAAGATAACCTTTTGGTCGGTTTTTATCCGAATGATTATTTTTGTCACACAAAACAAGCGGAAATAGCTCAGTCGGTAGAGCATCAGCTTCCCAAGCTGAGGGTCGCGAGTTCGAGTCTCGTTTTCCGCTCAATATGGATACTTATAGATAATCCGCGTGAAGCATTTTCAGTCAAATATTCATCAAAATCAAATACATTTTTAGACATGGCAAAAGAAGGAAAGTATGTCACTTGTGACGGCAACTATGCGGCGGCGCACGTTGCATACATGTTCAGTGAAGTAGCGGCGATCTATCCCATCACGCCGTCATCGACGATGGCG
>JAISWR010000098.1 GCA_031270985.1 Bacteroidales bacterium
CGCGGCGGACAACGGAGCGGTTATCGCCCAGAACAGCTGGGGATACGACGACCCGCGATCGTACCACAGTTCGGATATTGAAGCCATCAACTACTTTATCGCCGAAGCGGGACGCGACGAAAACGGCAATCCGCGCTCCGGCACGCCTATGACGGGCGGAATAGTCATTTTTGCCGCAGGCAACGGACGCAAGGGCGTGAACGTAGGGACGGACGAACGCTGGTATCCTGCTTATTATGACAATGTGGTTGCCGTGGGCGCGGTGAATCATTACGGCAAACGATCATATTATTCCAACTATGGCAGCTGGGTAGATATTGCCGCTCCGGGCGGGGATACGAATGAAAAGATAACCGGCGGCATCTACAGCGCCTCATACCTGGAGAACGACGTCCATCACTACGAATACATGCAAGGCACTTCCATGGCTTGTCCGCAGGTGTCGGGCGTGGCGGCGCTGATACTTGCCGTGTACGGCAATGAACAGTTCACTCCGGAAATGTTGTGCGCGCGACTGCTCAAATCCGCCACGCCTTTGAACCTCTTCGGATCGGGCAATATCTCGGGTTTAGGCAGCGGACTGCTCAATGCAGAACAGGCCGTTGCGTCGGGCGGAACGCCGGAAGCCGTTCGCAACCTGACGGCAACTGCAACCAGCCATACAACCGGCAGTTTGACATGGGCAACGCCTCCCGCAAGCGATAACGGGAAAGCGGCATATTTCGCCGTTGCCTGTGCTTCGACGTTCATTTCCAGCGACAATTTCTCGCAGTATGCAGGAGCGCCTGTGGCCTCTTCTGCCGGCGCAGACGCACAACAGTCATATCTGATTTCGGATCTTGAACCGGCTACCACCTATTATGCTGCCGTACAGAGCATCGGAAATTTCGGCGAACGTTCTGAAATATCCAACATTGCCGTTTTTACTACGTTGGTGAAACCACCCAACAAACCGGATAAATTGCTGGTATATCCCAATCCCGTGCAAGATGTGTTGTATTACGTTTTCGTGCTGGACATCTCCTCCGGCGAAACCGCGTCGGTGAACATTCGCATAACGGATACGGCAGGACGCACTTTGTACCGCATCTCGCATACAGGATTGTTCGCAGGAACACATTATTTTGAAACAGATGTGTCGAATTGGAAAAGCGGCATATATGTACTCCAATACGAACAAAACGGAAAAACGGACGTACAAAAAATCACAAAATACTGATTCTGAGCGATTCCCACAAATAAAGCCGGATTATTTCCGCAAACAAGCCTTTTTGTTCTTGAAACCCGTACAGGGATGCGTTCGAGATGTTGCGCGAGTTTGTTTTTGTACTCGGTGGCATGGGCGTTGTATTCGGTCGCGAAGCCGGTCGGGCACAAACCCTTTACCATGCAGGTTGATCATGGCGTCGATGCGGTCGGTGATCTGCTGATAGAGGGCGTCCACGTCGAGATGCTCCGCTTCATGGAAATATCGCCTTTCAGACAACCCTTACAAGTGAAAATTTTTCATCCCTACATGGAATAAATGAATAAAAAACAAGTAAGCTGTTCAGGAAATCAGCCCAAAGAGAAGTTTCCGCTTCGGATCAGGAACAGTCGTATGAATCATTGGCCATTTTGGTATCAACGATAAAAAACAGTACATTTGCCGCAAATAAGTTATCATGATTATTGGATTTGATGCGAAAAGGGCTTTTAGCAATCACACCGGGCTGGGCAATTACAGTCGTTATGTCATCCGTAACCTGTCCGTTTTTTGCCCCGAACACCGCTACAGGCTGTATGCGCCGAAAGATACTGTTTATCCCGACATTGTTTCAATCCGTGAACGAAACAATGTGGCGTCTGTTTTCCCGCGCGGGTTCAACAAAATATTCCCGTCGTTGTGGCGTACTAAGACTGTGGTGTCCGATCTGGTGCGCGACGGCGTACAATTATACCACGGGTTGAGCGGTGAATTACCTGTAGGGCTGGAAAAGGCAGGCATCAGATCGGTGGTTACCGTCCATGATTTGATTTTCCTGCGTTACCCCGGTTATTACAAACCCATCGATCGATCCATTTATATCCGCAAACTCAGGTACGCCTGTCGCAAAGCCGATCACATCATCACCGTGAGCGAATGTACACAAAAGGATGTAATATCGTTTTTCGGTATTGATCCTGAAAAAATCAGTATTCTCTATCAAGGGTGCGACGCTTCGTTCCATGTGCCTGTGACGGATGCGGAAAAAGAGCGAGTGCAAAAAAAATACCGGTTGCCGGAGACATTCCTGTTGAACGTAGGCACCATTGAGGCGCGGAAAAATTTGTTGACGGCCGTAAAATCCCTGTTGCATCTTGACGCCTCCATACATTTGGTGGCTGTGGGGCGCGAAACCGCTTATGCCGGACATGTGAAAAGTTTCGTTGCCGCCCATTCGCTGGAATCGCGCGTACATTTATTGACGGGCGTCCCGTTGAGCGATTTACCTGCGGTGTACCAGTCGGCAGCCGTGTTCGTCTATCCCTCTTTTTATGAGGGTTTTGGTATCCCTTTGATTGAAGCGCTGTATTCTCGAGTGCCCGTCATTGCAGCTCTTGGCTCCTGTTTGCTGGAAGCCGGAGGACCAAATTCCCTCTACCTGAACCCTGAGGACGTACAGGCTTTTGCCTCAGCCATTCATAAAATTCTGAACAATGACGTTTTGCGCGACAAAATGGTAGCGGAAGGGAAAAGATATGTAACTCGTTTTGACGATAATTTGCTGGCGGGACAGATGATGCAGTTGTACCAAAAAGTGATGGATAAAAAATATTGAACGATGATAGGTGTTTTTGATTCGGGATATGGCGGTTTGACGGTATTGAAAGAATTTGTCCGGCAACTGCCCGGATATGATTATTGCTATTTGGGCGACAATGCACGGACGCCATACGGTACGCGCTCGTTTGAGACAGTGTACCGCTACACCCTCGAATGTGTGCAACACCTGTTCGGGCAAGGCTGCAAGCTGGTGATACTTGCCTGCAATACCGCGTCGGCCAAAGCGTTGCGCAACATCCAACAGCGCGATTTGCCGGAGATGAGTCCCGACGGGCGGGTGCTGGGCGTCATCAGACCCAGCGTGGAAATTGTGGGCACATACACGCAAACGGGGCATGTGGGCATACTCGGAACGGTGGGAACGGTGCAATCCATGTCGTATCCCATCGAAATCGCCAAACTTAATCCGCATATACGGGTTTTTCAGGAGGCATGCCCCATGTGGGTGTCTCTGGTGGAAAGCAACGAACATCAGCAAGCAGGTGCAGACTACTTCGTGCGGCAGCACATCAACCGGCTTTTGCAACAAAGCGCGGCAATAGACACCATCATACTCGCCTGTACACATTACCCGCTTTTGCTGGACAAAATCAGGCAATACACCCCCGAGCGCATCTGTATCATCACTCAGGGTCATGTTGTGTCGCAAAGCCTGTGCGACTATCTGCACCGTCATCCGGAAATAGAACAAACGCTCGGCAAAACGGGAAAGCGCATTTTTCAAACCACCGATTCGCCGGAGATTTTCGATCGTTTTGCTTCCCCTTTTTTCGGAGCGTCGATACAATCGGCAAAAGTAACGTTGCGATAATTGCCGGTTGTCTTTCAGGATTTGCCTCAGTCCGTAAAATTTTTTTCGGAAAATTTGCCGTTCATGTAAATAATTGCGATATTTGCGCCCTGATTTTTTTGACGTAAATAGCATAAACCTGTAAAAATTGTAGATGGGATATCAGCAGCAACAGCAAAGCAAGCCGCAAAAGTCGGCGACTTCGGAGTTGAAAATTAATCGCGAAATACAAGCGAAACAAGTTCGTTTGGTGGGAGATAATATCGAAAACACCAACCGGATAGTATCCTTTTTTGAAGCGTTGAAAATGGCTGATGTTATGGGTTTGGATTTGGTGGAAATTTCACCGACCGCCGACCCGCCTGTTTGCAAAATAGTGGATTATCAGAAATATCTGTACCAGCAAAAGAAAAAACAGAAAGAAATCAAGGCAAAATCGGTGAAAGTGGTGGTCAAAGAAATCCGTTTCGGTCCGCAGACCGACGATCATGATTACAATTTCAAGTTGAAACATGCCATCAATTTTCTTAACGAAGGCGCAAAAGTAAAGGCTTTTGTGTTTTTCAGGGGACGTTCCATCATTTACAAGGAACAGGGAGAGATACTTTTGCTGCGTTTTGCGCAGAATTTGGAGGAATACGCCAAAGTGGATCAGTTGCCGAAGTTGGAAGGCAAACGAATGATCATGTTCCTCTCGCCCAAACCGAAAAAGAAATAAAATCAAATCAATAATAGTGTAAGTAATTAAATTGCAAGCAAATGCCAAAGACAAAAACAAATTCCGGCGCCAAAAAACGTTTCCGGCTTACCGGAACAGGAGAAATCAAACGCAAACATGCGTTTAAAAGACACATCCTGACCAAGAAAACCACCAAGCAAAAGCGTAATCTGACCCATGACGGTCTGGTGGCGCCACCAGACAAAAACAACGTAAAATTGTTGTTGGGTCTTAAATAATGTCAAAAAACAGTAATAACCAAGAGTGAATTAGCTTTAAAGCGTCTGTAAAAGACCGCTAACCATTCGTAAAATGAAGTATTATGCCTAAATCAGTAAATTCAGTAGCGTCGAGAGCACGCCGTAAAAAATTGCTCAAACTCACGCGCGGTAACTTCCTCGCGCGTAAAAATGTGTGGACTGTTGCCAAAAATACATGGGAAAAGGGACAGCAGTATGCTTACCGCGACCGCCGCACCAAAAAGCGGAATTTCCGCGCATTGTGGATTCAGCGTATCAATGCGGCAGTCAGACCGTTTGACTTATCGTATTCGGAATTTATGGGCAAAATCGGCAAAAAAGGTGTCGCCCTGAACCGCAAAACGCTGGCAGACCTTGCGATGAATCATCCCGCCACATTTGAAGCGGTCATCAAGGCTGTGAAATAAAGGGATAAGAGGCGCTATCAAAAACAGCGGGGTTGATCTTACGGACAGCCCCGTTTGTTTGTATTTGTACAAATGTGGCAATGTCGATTTTACCGAGTCCGGCGCAGAGTGGATGTACATGGAGCAAAATTTCCGGTGGCTACCGGCAACGGTTTGTATAAAAAGATAAATTGAGCCGACTACAAAGCCGACCCAATCTAACAAACCAAACAATTATCAATTAAACTAACCTTAAGAGCTTGGGAAATGCCCAAAATCTTCATGGGCATTGACATAGTTACTAACGGTCTTCGTTATAAAAATCAGCCGCTTGCTACCTTGTAACCGCGACTCTTCTTTTACAACGTGGTTCTGTACTTGCGTACAAAAAAAGAATTTCTGATAAGACCGAAATTCTTATTACCTTTCGTTGAAAAGCTACTGGTATTCACCTTCGTTTTCATGGTAATAAAATTTAAAATTATATAAAAATTATAAGAACTACCATACGGGTAGCAAATATCGTGCCAAATTTTATTTTTCCCAAGTTTTATTTCCATATTACATTGTAAATAAGGCATTTACGTAATCATACTGAACAGCCGCGCCACAGATTCGCGGAACACCACCCGCCCGCAATGCGCCGACCGTTCGTCCGGACGGATGCGGCGCAGCCCTTGATGCCGTTCATGAAAATATCGCGCATGGCAACGGCTGTTTTGCCGTCATAAATCAGGGCGGTTGTCTCAAAATTCAGGAAAAATGATGCGTTTACGGACAAACACTATTCGGATACAACATCAACCCTTTTTATTTTATTGAAATATTTACCTCATTTTCGGTTTTGCCCGGAAAAGAAACAAAAATCTTGTCTTCCGTAAGTTTCATTTGACGCCAGTTGTTAACGTCCTGAGCAAATGCCCCGGTTTCTACCTGTACTACTTGACTGTTACGCCCGGAAGGGAATCTTACAACGGAATTTTTATGTCTGTGTCCTGCGAGGATTAATTTGACGGATGATCCTGCCGTCAGGATAGAATAGAGTTCATTGGATACTTCCTGCTGTATAACCGTATCCGAAAACGGGATATGCATCAAAATAATTACAATTTCATTTTCCGATTTTCGCAATTCGTTTTTGAGCCATTCTGACTGATATTTATCAACATACGGGATTTCCGTGTTTTTCTCCGGATCAAAACTGTAAAAAATATTATCCAGAAAAATCAGACGATACGGGGTTTTTCCCACTTGATACGATTTACTGTAATAGGTACCGTCCTTAAAACAGGACAGGTTTCGAATCCATGCTGCCCGTGCGCGACCTGCAAAATACTGGTTGGGGTCAAGCTTTCCGTCGCGCCAGTTGTAAGTAAACGCATCGTGGTTGCCAAGTATGGACAATACGGGAATGTTATAATCACTGAGCAGTCTTGAAAACTGTTCCGGTTGAAGTTCCAATAAACGACCATCTACTGTCTGCGCTTCAAAAAAATCGCAAAGGTCGCCCGTTGCAATCACCATATCACTGTTTGTCTGTTCGGGTATTGTTTTTAAAAATTGCCTGAATCGGGGTTCGCCCTGATCGTAATGCCTTACCTGTTCCCGCTGTTTCATCAAGTCGGGAAGATAACCTGCCTGATTGAACATGATATGCATGTCGGTGACTTGCAGGAAGGATATTGTATCCGTCTGCGCCAGCATATTCCCGCTAAGGAATAAACAAAAAAGAGATACTTTTATTTTCATACTCCAGAATAATCTGAATTGAGGCGTGATGTTATGACATTGAAACATCAGGTTTTGCAACCGGCACACCGGTTTTTTTGTGTTGACTCCTGTTATCATGACTACGATGTGATTTTTTTAGTATTCAGGGTTTTGCGTCAGGCTTTTATTCACCATGCGTTCCTTGACGGGAATGGGGAACAGATACTGACGGCTTTGAAAATTTCTCGGAATGACAGCCCATATTTTGCCGGTGGCATACATGGCGGAGAAATCCACAAGTCCGTTTTCATCGATGGAAGGCAATACTCCTTTCGGGAAGAAATAATCTCCGTTGTCATAATTTTTCTGCAACCCTTCTTTCGTGGGCAACGCATAGACGGGGCGGCGCAATGCGGTTTCACACAAGCGCCAGCGCATCAGATCAAACCAGCGTTTATTCTCCCATGCCAGCTCTACGCGACGTTCGGTACGGATGATGGTGCGAAGTTTTGCCTGATCTGTTTCCGTTACCGCCGGATATTTGCTTGTTTCGCCCACTTGCGTTTTATAAGCGCGGGCGCGGATTTGGTTGATGGTATTCAGTACGGAAGCGTCGATTTCGTTCAGTTCCATTTTGGCTTCGGCATACATCAGCAGGACGTCGGCATAGCGCATAATGATTTGGTTGGCTTCGGTCAGTTTGTCGTCAGCCCATTCCTCGTCAACCCATTTTTTCAGCGCCATCCCGTTATAAGCGGCATACTGGTTGTTTGTTTTTGAGTCGGTGTTGGTAACGAGTCTGCCTGTTGAAAGATTCAATACCTGTGTAGCCGCAGGGCTTGGGTCGTAGATGAAACCGAGGTGAGCCGTTCCAAATTCGACAAAAGTATATGCGCAACGCGGGTCTCTGTTTTTGAAAGGGTTTTGCAGGTCAAACAGCGGCGATTTGTCTATAGGCAGTCCGTCGGTGCATGTAAACGAACAAAATAATTCCCACGAGGGCTGCGCGGTGGCGGTGCCTCCTGCACAGCGGGGATAAAAGGAGTTGCTGGTTAGCGTAGTTTTGTATTCTGTTGAACGCGGCAGTGCAAAAATCATTTCGGGCGACGTTTTGGTTTTCGATAGAAACAATTCGCCGAAGTCAGGATGCAGCGAATAAACGTCCAAATTGATACAGTCTCCGGCCGCTTCGGCAGCCTTCTCCCAGTCGAGAAACCATATTGCGGTTCGGGCTTTGAAGGCTAATGCCGCACCTTTGGTAACGCGCCTGATGCTGCTGTTGTCGTTCACGGGCAATAATTCTGCGGCTCTGTCGAAATCTTTGTAAATCTGGGTCAATACGATGTTTTTATCGGTTCTCCCGACATTGTATGACTCATCCGCCGACAGATAATCCGTATAGAAAGGTATGTCGCCATAAAGGAACACCAGGTAGGAATAATAAACGGCGCGAAAAAAACGCGCTTCGCCTTCGAACTGTTCGAGCCTCGTCTTCGTGATGTCGGTAGCCTGATCAAGGCTTATGATGATAGAGTTTGCGCGTGCGACGCCCTTGTAGAGGTTTGCCCATGCGTTTTCAGTGTCGGCCGATTCGCCGGTTATGGTACCTGCCGTAAAAGGGTAAGTGGTTTCGCGCTGATTCCAGTCGTCCGTCCAGCGGTCGGTATGGAACAGCCTGTTCATTTCGAAAAACCATCCCTGTCCATGCTGGTACAAATCGTTGAGCGACATCAGGATTTCTGTTTCATTGCTGTACCAGTTGCCGCTCGACGCCGCCGAGGGGTTGTGCAAATCCATATCCACGCATCCCGGCGTGAATAATAACGGGATGATCAATATCATTGAAAAAATTATTCGTTTCATAAATGTGTGATTTTATTTTAGAATTTAATATTTAATCCGAAGTTAAAACTTCTTGCAATATAAGAATTTATAGCCGCTTCGGGGTCCCATCCCTGCGGGTAGTGGTCTATTGAGAAAATATCGGAAGCAGAGACGTAAAACCTCACATGCTGCAAATGGATAGATTCGGTCGCCTTTTTCGGAAGCGTATAACCCAGGGTGATGTTTTTCAGGCGGAAATAACCGCCGTTAAACAGCCAGAAATCGGAAGACACATAGTTGTTTACATTGTATCCTGTCTGCGAGAGGCGGGGATACTGTGCGGCACTGTTCTGCTCATCGGTATTGTATTTGCTGAAATAGTGTCCGTCGATGATGGCGGGGAAAGTATATGCGGCATTTGTCCGGTAAACCATTTCGGGCGTAAGTTTGCAAGTTTGCTTGCCTACACCGTTGAAAGATATGCTCATATCAATACCTTTCCAACCCAGATTCAAGTTGCCCCCATAGATATAACGGGGCAGCGAACCGCCAAGCAATACGCGGTCGTAATCGGGATTGACAACTCCATCGGGAACGCCGTCGGGACCGCTAATGTCGAGATACTTAATGTCGCCTACTGCGGTTGCGGCGCCTATCGTTGGAGATAGGGCAAGGTCGTGGTCGTTCATGTAAAAACCCGAAGATTTATAGCCGTACCATTCATTATACTCGCTATCCTCCCTGATAATCTGTGCGCCGTCGAAAACAATTCCGGACAAGTTGCCCATGACCGATCTGTAATCGGATATATTCACTTCGAATCCGTAACTGAAATCGCCGATATTGTCATTCCATCCTGCTGTTACCTCCCATCCTTTGGTATTCATAACACCTGCATTCTGGCTCGGATTGCCGTAGCCGATGAGATCGGGGACTTCGAGCGCCAATAACATGTCGTGCGTAATTTTCGTATAATAATCGGCATTCAGCGACAAGCGGTTGTTGAAAAATCTCGATTCAAAGCCGAAATCCCATGATTCGGTTGTTTCCCACGTGATTTCCCTCATAGCCAAAGAGCCTTGAGCTGCCGTAGGATTGGTAATCACTGCATTGCCTTCGTACATCAACGCATTGCCGAATCCCATCAGCGCCTCGTATGGATAGTTTCCAAGGCTGCGGTCATTCCCCAGATTCCCCCACGATCCTTTGATTTTGAAGAAAGAGAGCGGCTTGAAACCTGAAGTTTTCATGAATTTTTCTTCGGTAATTACCCAGCCTGCCGAAAATGACGGGAAAACGCCCCAGCGATAGTCTTTATGAAATTTTGAAGACCCGTCGTGACGGATGTTCGCCTGAAACAGGTATTTGTCGGCAAAATTATAGGTTAATCTGCCGAAAAAAGACGTTGTGGCGTTTTCGGAAGCGCTTCCGGAACTTGTCTTGTAATCGGGCGGAGCCACCGACAGATACGGATAATCGGGCAGTGTGAACCGGTCGGCAGTTGCGCCGAGCGATTCGCTGAACGCGTAATAATCCTCGTAACCCAACATCGCAGAAATGTTGTGTACTTTCCCCAACTGCTTATTGTAATTGATAAGGAACTGTTTCGTCATGCTCTTCGAATCGCCTCTTGATTCCTCCAGACTGGTTGTTGTGTGTCCCGAAACATGATTGATGAGTAGCGACGGATCATCGGCGGCATAAACGGGAATTTCTCTTACAAACCGTTTCACTTTGGACGCTTGAAGCATAGGGGTAACGACAGCCGATATGACGAGGTCTTTCAGGGGTGTGAATTTCAATGCGACTTTTCCCGTAAAACGCTGTCCCCATGTATTTTCAAATCCTCCCTGTTGGATGCGGGCATACATATTGATGCCTTCCCTGCCGGGGCCTATACGGCCGTCTGACCATTTTGCCGCATAAATCGGCCCGTATTCGTATGCCTGTTCGAGTGGATTTGCAACCGCATTTTTATTGATCAGATATATGTAGTTCACATCAACCGACGCTGACAGGTAATCGTTGATTTTCAGGTCATTGTTTGCACGAAAATGAACGGGTTCATAAGAACGGCCGTGATAAAGCGCATTTTCTTTCTGGTAATTGAGGGTAAATTTCGATTTTATCACTTCATTGCCATAAGTCAATGTAAGGTTATGTTCGGTTCGCGGAGCATAATCGGCAACAAGCAGATCTATCCAGTCGGTCAGCGGATATTGATCGGGATACAGTTTGTTGTTATCTAAATAGTTATCAATATAATCCTTTGCAAAGATGCCATATTCCTGTCCTGTAATATTTCCGGCGTCGTTCCATTGAATCTCATTCATCATCTCCATATAGCGCGTGGGACTGACTGTTTTAGGAAAACGCACCGGCATAATCACGCCTGCAACACCTTCATACGAAAGGCTGAGTTCTCCCGTTTTAGCTCTTTTAGTAGTAATAAGTACCACACCTGCTGCGGCTGCCGACCCGTAAATGGCAGCTGAAGCACCGTCTTTCAGTACGGTTATACTCTCTATTTCATTGGTATTCAGATCTCCCCAGTAGCCCCGTACGCCGTCAACAATCAGTAACGGATCGGAAGTTCCGATGGTCGTAATACCGCGCACACGGATAGTTGCCCCTGCTCCGGGCAACCCGCTGGAACGCGTAATCTGAACACCGGCCATTGAACCTTGAAGAGCTTGCTGTACGCTCGTGGCATGAATTTTCTGAAGCGTCGCACCGTCCACAACGCTGACTGCGCCTGTGAGGTCTTTCTTGCGCATTGTACCGTAGCCGACGACCACGATTTCTTCAAGTGCGCGCGTATCTTCCGACAAAGTAACAACCAAAGGCTGGTTTCCATTTAATTCGCTGATTATTTGCGTTTCATAACCGATAAAAGATACGGTCAGCGCAGCATTTTCAGCTACGGTCAGCGAAAACTTTCCATTCGCATCGGTAACAGTTCCGTTGTTTGTCCCTGTTTCGAGGACGGTAACGCCCAGTATCGGTTCGCTTGCGACATCGACAACCGTACCATTCACCCGCTGCTGCGCCAAAACGGACAGCGTGTAACAACTCAGGATACAAAGCAGCACAAGCGCCCTGCGCCATATATCCATCTTTAATAAATACTCGATTTTTGTCATATAAAATTATTTTTAGTATATAAAATAAATTTTTCAGCAAAAGTCGGCTGTCATTATTACGATAGAGTTACGATTGTATTAAGAAAAAGTTATATTTTTTTTATAAACAGGGAATTTACAACATCAGACTGAACAGCCGCGCCACAAATTCGCGGAACACTACCCGCCCGCGACGCGCCGACCGTTTGTCCGGACGGATGCGGCGCAGTCCCTTGATGTCGTTCATGAAAATATCGCGCATGGCAACAGCTATTTTGCCGTCATAAATCAGGGCGTTTGCCTCAAAATTCGGAAAAACTCCGAATGTCCATGTTTGCCGTCTCGATGGAGCAGAACACGCCGTCAATAATCATCTGTTTGGAATGATGTATGAGAATGAAGGATAAATGCTTGATATTTCATAAACATCCGGACATGTATGTATTATCTATTCCCGTTACATTATTTTCACCTATTGCTAACGCGACAATATTAGACAATCTGACAGACGGAATACTGTTTCTGTTTGTATTCAAACAGAAATTCATCCACACAATTTAATTGTACAACAACTAAGTGGAAATGTTTTCGTTTTCGTAGTAATCAAATTAAAAAAAGATGAAAATATATAAAATGAAATCACAAAGAGCTATAAAATCAACGGCAAATATCTCGCTAAACTTTTCTGCCCAGATCGGTATTTTCTATTCTTTCGTAAACGGGGAATTTACAACATGGGGCTGAACAGTCGCGCCACAGATTCGCGGAACACCATCCACCCGCGACGCGCCGACCATTCGTCCGGACGGATGCTTTGCAGTCCCTTGATGTCGTTCATGAAAATATTGCGCATGGCAACGGCTATTTTGCTGTCGTAAATCAGGGCGTTCACCTCAAAATTCTGGTCGAAACTCCGGATGTCCATGTTTGCCGTCCCGATGGAGCAGAACACGTCGTCAATAATCATCAGTTTGGAATGAGGAAACCCCTTTTCGTAGAGATATACCTTGATGCCCGCCTCCAGCAATTCGCCGATGTATGAGTTGGAACTCCACATCACGAATTTGGAATCCGACCGTTTCGGCAGTAGGATACGCACGTCCACTCCGCTCAGCGACGCGGAACGGATGGCGGTGAGAATGCTTTCATTAGGCATGAAATAGGGTGTGGAAATGTAGATACTTGATTTTGCCGTAGATGCCGCCAGAAAAAAGGTCTGCATGATGCTTGCCCAGTCCGAATCGGGACCGCTGGCGACAATCTGCATCAGGTGGCGGTCGGTGATGTTGCTGGGCGGAAAATATTTGTCGTGGTGGTGAATGTTGCGTTTACCGGCAAAGAACCAGTCCAGCAGGAAAATGGACTGCAGCGAATATACCGCTTCGCCCTCAATCCGCAGGTGTGTGTCGCGCCACGGTCCGAGTTCTTCGCTGCCCGATATATATCGGTCGGCAATGTTCAACCCGCCTACGAAGCCGATTTTTCCGTCCACCACAATGATTTTGCGATGGTTGCGGTAGTTGATTTTATTGGTCAGAAAAGGCAACCGTACCGGCATAAACGGGAAAATGCGCACTCCGGCGTCTTTCAGTGATCGGATGAACTTTTTACTCAGCGACCAGCAACCGATGTCGTCGTAAATCACACGCACTTCTACGCCGCTTCGTGCCTTGCGGACAAGTATTTCACGGACGGCATTCCCTATATTGTCGTCCTCAATGATGTAATATTCCAGATGGATATGGTTTTCAGCCTGTTCGAGCGCCTCCAGAATGGCTTCAAAGGTTACTTTGCCGTTCACCAGTATTTTGACTTTGTTGTACTCTGTAAGCAGCACTTTGTCAGAGTTGTACAACATCCTCATGATGTGTGTTTTTCCTTCAACCGCCTCGCTCGTCCAGAAACTTTTCTGCGTGGCATCTGTCGGCTGGTATTGCGCCAATAGCTTTAGTTGCTTGCTGTCTGCCAACTCTTTGCGTGAAAACATTTTCTCTTTCCGGTAATTTTTCCCGAAAAAGAAATAAAGAACAATGCCGATAACAGGCAAAAAGACAATCACCAGCAGCCATGCGATGGTTTTCATCGGATCGCCGCGTTGCTGGATGACCGGCACAACCATAAAGACAAACGTGAGCAGGTACAATACAATTATCCATTCGTTTTGTATTAACGGCAACATCGAACTGTTTTTTTTCAGACAAAATAATAACAAAAGTACAAAAAATATGCCATACAAATGTCCTTTCACAAATATCGTTGGCGGATTTTTTGAACATGCACCACAGTATCCGACAGCGATTGGAGCACCTGCGGCGGAGATCCGGAAAACAGTTTTTGGCACAATATTTGCGATGAAATACACTGAAACGCAAATATACTAATCCGTTAATATTATTGAACAATTACCATGAATCCATCCGAAGAAATCACAGCAAAGGCACGGCAATGGCTGCTCGAACCGTTTGATGAAACCACCCGCGCAGAGGTAAAAGACCTTATAGACCATCATCCCGATGAACTGACAGAGTGTTTTTATAAAAATCTGGAATTTGGAACGGGCGGTTTGCGCGGTATCATGGGCGTAGGTACCAATCGCATGAACATCTACACGGTGGGAATGGCCACACAGGGATTGTGTAACTACTTGAAAAGGAATTTTGCCGGACAGTCTGAGATCAAAGTGGCTGTGGCGTATGACAGCCGCAACAACAGCCGCTTGTTTGCCGAAACTGTCGCAGGAATCTTCGCCGCCAACGGAGTAAAGGTGTATCTGTTCGAATCGTTGCGCCCCACGCCCGAATTGTCATATGCCGTGCGGCGCTACAACTGTCGGAGCGGCGTGGTGGTTACAGCCTCACACAACCCTAAAGAATACAACGGCTACAAGGCGTATTGGGAAGATGGCGCACAGGTGATTCCGCCGCATGACAAAGCCATCATCGAAGAGGTGGGCAAAACCGCCATCGAATCGGTGAAATTCAACGGACCGAAGGAACTGATTACCGTCATCGGTAAAGAAACGGACGAGGCATACACCGACATGATTGCCGGTCTGACACTTTCGCCGGAATCCATCCGCCGTCAGCATGACCTGAAAATTGTCTATACCCCCATTCACGGATCGGGAGTGGAACTTGTACCGATGGCGCTGGCAAAAAAGGGATTTACCAACATTTACCACATTCCCGAACAAGACGTGTCCGACGGAAATTTCCCCACCGTAAAATCGCCCAACCCCGAAGAATCAGCGGCGTTGAATCTCGCCGTGCAGAAAGCAAAAGAGACGGACGCCGACATCGTGATGGGCACGGATCCGGACGCCGACCGTGTGGGCATTGCCGTCAAAAACGACGGAGGCGAGTGGTTGCTCCTCAACGGCAATCAGGCGGCGGCAATACTGGTGTACTATCTGGTGAAACGCTGGGGTGAACTTGGCAAACTGAAAGGCAAGGAATACATCGTAAAAACAATCGTCACCACCGAATTGCTGGCAGAAATTGCCACGCACAGCAAGGTGCCGTGTTACGATGTGCTCACCGGCTTCAAATGGATTGCCGACGTGTTGCGCCGTAATGAAGGCAAAGCGACGTTCATCGGCGGAGGTGAAGAAAGTTACGGTTACTTGTGCAGCGACGCCGTACGCGACAAGGATGCCGTGATGTCGTGTTCATATTTTGCCGAAATCGCCGCATGGGCAAAAGATCAAGGCAAAACCCTGTTCGACGTCCTGCTGGACATATACTTGCAATATGGATTCTACAAGGAAGGAGGTATTTCCGTAGTGAAGACCGGAAAATCGGGCGCCGAAGAAATTGTCGCCATGATGACTCGCTACCGCACCAACCCGCCGAAATCCATCAACGGTTCGCCTGTGGTAAGGATCACGGACTATGCCCAGCAAATATCCGCAGATTTGAAAACGGGCAAAACCACACCGGTGGAACTGCCAAAGTCAGACGTGTTGCAATTTTTCACGGAAGACGGCAGCAAAATATCTGTCCGTCCGTCGGGCACGGAACCAAAAATCAAATACTACATCAGCGTAAAAGAAATACTGCCTTCCGTTGCCGATTACGACAAAGTGAACCGGATACTTGAGGGTAAAATCAAGCAAGTGGCAAAGGAATTTTCGGAATAAAAGTCGGATAGTTTGAAATATCGATTTTGGAGAAAAATAATTCACCCTGGAAAGGGGTTACCGGTGGTCGAAAATGGGGACAAAAAGGCTTGCTGCTCTTATTCCGCTTTGTCCCGCGAGGTATGCTGTACGGCATATTGGCGTGCGTAGTGCCTTTTTACATGCTGTTCTCCAGAAAGGGCTACCTGTCTATTTACCGCTACTTCCGCCGCCGTTTTGCCTTCTCGCCGTTTCGTTCATTCCTTAAAACTTTCCACAATCATTTTGTGTTCGGGCAATGCTTGCTGGACAAGTTTGCCGTGTATGCCGGACGAAACGATTTTAAGATAGTTTTCACAGGTTATGATGAGTATATTCGATTGATTAACAGCGATAAAGGATTTATCATTGCCAGTGCGCACGTCGGTAACTTAGAGTTGGGCGGTTATCTGTTGTTCCACGGTAATAAATCCGCCCATACGCTGGTGTTTAGCGGAGAAGGCGGAGAACTCATGAAAAACAGGGCAAAAGCGATGGCGCGCAACAACCTTTTCATGATTCCCCTGTCGAACGATTTATCGCATGTTTTTGTCATCAAGGACGTATTGGCACGAGGAAACATTGTGAGTGTCCTGTGCGACCGCAATATGAGCAACATGAAACATTCCGAATATACTTTTCTGGGCGAACAGGCGGACTTTCCGATGGGCATTTTTACGCTTGCCGCACAATGGAATGTGCCGGTGCTCTCCATGTTTGTTGTGAAAGAAAGTTTCAGGCGTTACCATGCCTATATGCAGCCTGTCGTCGCAGATACACAAGGAAAACGCACGGAAGTGGTGGACAGTTACATAAAGGCATTTATCCGCCAATTGGAAAACATTGTGCGCATGTATCCTGAACAGTGGTTCAATTTTTATGCTTTCTGGAAAGAAAAAGAATCACTGCCGTCCGATAAAAAATGAAGGCCACTTCTAATGATTAATATTTTGTAAATCAAATAAATATGCTTCTCTTTGCAGAAAACCGGAAGCATGAAAATGTGAAAGTGGACGCCAAAAGCCAACTGATAGAGCGCTATACGGTAACAAGCGCGGAAGTACACGACAGTCAGCCGACCGAAGCTTTATTGCGGGATTCCGACACAGGACAGCCACTGTATGCCGACAGTGCGTAGGTTGGCGAACAGATTGCTAATATGCTTCAAAACAAAGGTATAGATGGTAAAATAATACCCAAAGGCTACAGGGGGCATCCATTGACAGATGCGCAAAAGTCTGTGAATCAAGTGTTGTCAAAAGCGAGGGGTCGCGTTGAACGTATTTTTGGATTTGTTACGCAGAATAGGAATGATTTTTATCTGTATTGCATTGGTCTTAAGCGGGCTACAGGGCAAATCGGGCTAATAAATTTGACTTACAACCTTTGCCGATATGAACAGATAATGAGGCTGAATTTATTACCGATAAAATAACAGGGATAAATATATGATAGTTAGATAAATGCAGACAGGTTATTTTTAGAAAAAAAACGGACGAAAATATTTGGAAGTTTGATTTCTTTGCTATAATTTTGTACCGATTTTTGATGGGGTTTTAAATGGACTTCGGCTCTGTAAAAAATCAAAATAGAAAAAATTA
>JAISWR010000034.1 GCA_031270985.1 Bacteroidales bacterium
ATCAGATACCGTCGAAGGATTCCATGCCCGGTTCGCTCTATTCCGACCTTGCAAAGATTTATGAAAAGGCGGTGCAGTTCCCCGAAGGAGGCTCCATCACCATCATCGCCGTAACAACACTTTCGGGCGGCGACATCACCCACGCCGTGCCGGACAACACGGGCTACATCACCGAAGGACAACTTTTCCTGCGCCGCGACAGCGATGTGGGAAAGGTCATCATCGATCCGTTCCGCAGCCTCTCGCGCCTGAAACAACTCGTTATCGGCAAAAAAACGCGCGAAGATCATCCACAGGTGATGAATGCCGCCGTGCGCCTCTACTCCGACGCCGCCAACGCCAAGACAAAACTCGAAAACGGCTTCGACCTGAGCAACTACGACGAACGGGCGCTGGCTTTCGCCAAAGACTATTCCAACCACTTGCTCGCCATCGACGTGAACATCAATACCACAGAGATGCTTGATGAAGCATGGGCGCTTTTCGCCAAACACTTTAAACCCGAAGAGGTGAACATCCGGCAGGAACTGGTGGACAAATACTGGAAAAACTGACGGGCGCATTTATAGGTCGAAGACGGGATACTGTCTACTGAAGGGGAATCCGGTTAAACCGTTATATCTTGTGTATTTCTCATCCCTTAATTGCTGCATACCTTCACGATGAACGGGTAAAGATACACCCGTTTATTGACGGCAACGGGCGCACATCACGGCTTTTGATGAATTGTATCTCTTTCAAAAGGATATGTGATAACGTCCCTGAAAGCAAATAATGAGGCAAAACAGACCTACTTTTGCGGAGTTAGGGTTTAAACAGTCTAATCCAAGTATCAGAAAAAAAGCCGTAGAAAAAGTTGCGCGGGTTAGAGACGAAAGTTGCGCAGGTTAGAGACAAAGGTTGCGCAGGATACAATGAAAACTTGAGCAAGTTTCAGCGAAGAGTTGCGCAACTTATCAGGAGAACTACGTTTTTTTCAGCGTGGCATTTTTCAGTCCGGCAATGATCCGGTTGCCGGTGCGGTAATTGATGCCCACTTTTTTCACGTTGGCGGCTGTTCGTCGCGGTGGGCAGGTGGTGCCGATAAAACGGGGCGGGTGTCCCATTGCGCAAAACAGGTCACCCTTATAAGCGATGCGCCAAGAATATAACCGGATGAGTGAACGATTGTTCCAATGACATGCTTCCCAAGTTGGGTTAACCTTTTTCTTCACCTATTTTTTATGTTCGGTGGCGATGAATTTTTTGGTGGCGTCTTTGATACGGCACAGCGACAGAACCATCAGCGCAACGGCCACAGGAAGATACGACAGGGATTTCAACAGCCGTATGGTGTAGAAACGTTGCGGGATGGCGATCAATATGCCGGAGTAAACGAGGAGGAGGATGATCAGCCATGCGCCGGAATATTGCAGAGGCAGGAAAAACAACGCCGCTACGGCAAGGAGCGTGGAAGCCCCCAGCAATAACACGCGAGGTAACAAAAAGAGCTGTAGCGCCTTGTCAAAAAAGTCCAAATTTCCGCGGAACAGTTGCCTGATTCCTTCCGCCGCATTTTGTTTTGCCTGCAATATCTGGTTGGCAAGCCATCGCGCCCGCTGATTGACAAACGCTCCCGCCCGACGGGTTTTTTCGTCCCACACGATTACATCGTCCAGATAAGCGATGTAAACGCGTTGCCTGAGCAGTTTTATTTCCAGTTCCTTATCCTCTCCGGATGATGTAACCGTTCGCATCAGCGATTTGTATAACCGGTAATCGAATGCCATTGCAGAACCGATGATGGCGGACGACATTCCCAACGCGGTGTGTCCACGACGGAACAGGCTGTTGTTGATCTCCTCGCTGACGGCGTCCAGCAAGGCCAGCGTGGTGTCGGTGTTTTTTGCGGTGCGGTGGGTCTGTACGGCTTGCCATCCCGCATCGAAAGCGTCGTTGAGGCGACTCAGATAGTTTCCGTCACGGATAAGATTATCGGTGTCCAGTATCAGGGCGATGTCGTACCGGTCGTCGGGCAGCTGTTCCATGGCGGTGTTCAGCGCAAGCGCCTTGGTACGGTTGGGGGCGGAAAATTCCATCACGCTCAGGGGTTTTGTCCGCAAACGTTGCAGCACCTCCTCCCTCATGCTGTCGGCAATGATGATGATTTCAAAATCGGGATAATCCTGCAACAAAACATTGTCCGCCAACTCCTCAATCACTTCATCGGCTTTGTAGGCGGGGACAAGGACTGCAAATTTTCGGTTCTTTTTTGCTTTCCGCAACACAGGGTTTTTGTAGAACAAACCTGCCACCGCATACAAAAAGACATACAGCGCACAGAATGTAAAATATGCGGTGATGATGTAAAATATGGTTTTCAAAAACATCATGAGCGGAATTTTCTAACCCAACCTACCATATTATTGCCAAGTTGCGGAAACAGGCATATCGGAAACAACGTCCAATAATCGCTTGGGGACAGATGTTTTTTTAACATTTTCCGCACATTACGGTTGAACAGATGTTTTATCGACAGTATTTTCAAGTCTTCCGGCGACAGAATATGCTCCTTGCCGTACCTCAACGTATTATAAACAGCGATCATAAAAAAAACGACAAGGGCATGTTTATATGTTTCAAAAAGTCCGTTTTTCTCAAAATAATCCAAAATTATTTTTCGTGCGGCTAAAGCATATCTGTATTTTTTTTCCGACAATGTAACCGACGCGGATGTATCTCTGAACACATAATAGTATGTTTCCACGGGACAGGATGCGATAATGCCGGAAACCAGCGCCAACGACAGAACCATCACCACATCTTCCTGATAAAGGATGTTCTCGGGGCAAAACAGATGCCTTTTTGAGAAAAGTTCACGCCTGAATAAACGTGCATGCAGGTAAAAATCATCATCTTGAAAGCATGTCCGTATAAATTCTTCTCCGGACTGTATGGCTTCTTTGCGCAAAACCCGTTCTTGCCGGTCGGGATAAGTTTTGACAAAAATACCGTTTACTATATCGGCATTTGTTTGAATCGCATGTTCATACAGTTTTTCCAAAGCGTCCGGAGCGAAGTAATCGTCGCCGTCAATCAACGTGATGTAATTGCCTTTTGCTTCGGATATTCCCGTTTCTCTGGCATGTACTACGCCAAAGTTGGGCGTGTTGATCACCCGAATACGCTCATCGGTCAAAGACAGCCCCTCAAGTATGGACAGGGTACGGTCGGCGCTGCCGTCGTTGACGCAGATAATTTCAATGTCACGCAAGGTCTGGCACATACATGATGCGATACATTTTTTCACATACTTCTCCAGATTGTATATGGGGATGATGATTGAAATTTTTACCATCGTATCTGTTCCGTTTTTATCAAGTGGTATCCGTTGTAAAAGTTCTCCGCTTTCTTTATTTTGAATTTTTCCACAGCATAGCAGGACGGGAACACCATTTCGGGAGAGGGCGTACCTTTTTCCGCCTCTTTGGGCAACCCGTCCAGCACAAACACTTCGCTGTATTTGACGGTTTTTTCCAACGCTTTTTCCCGTGAAAACGTAAATTCATATTTTTGAGCGTCCGGCATGTAAGGCACAAGGCTGCATGTGACAAAAACCGTATCTACCCGTACGATTACCGGAACATTGGGTTTTTGATTGAATACCATTTGTTGTTCAACGCCCTGATACAGATAGTTGATTCTATCCGCACGCAGGGCGACAAAACCGTATAAGGCGGCATAACACAACAGCACACATATCCGCATCCCCGACCCGTCCCATTTGGACGCGATAAGAGGTATCACCAGCGAAAGGAAAGGCAGTGCGGGAGTAATATATCGCACGGTGTCCTTGAACGGTGACAGTATTGTCACCACCGTTGCCCATGAAAAGGCAATCCCAATCAAAATCCACAACATGTTATCCTCCCGAATACTTTTTTTTGGGTGCAGTTTCTTTTTCCACAGCAAACAACCGGCAGATGCCGCGGTAACGATGATGATCGCCACATAAAACAAATGTTGCCGCAACTGCTTCAACAGCCAAAAACAGGAAGAGGCAAAATTATGTCCGGAAGGTATTTTTGCTATAGCCTCCTGTCCCCTGTCGGAAAAGAACCCCGAATGATAATTGCTGTAAAATGCGAAAACAAACACAAAAGCCGCAAAAAATGCGCCACAAAAGAACGGGATATTTTGTTTCTGTTTTTTCCTGAAAGACACAAACAGCAACACCGCGCCATACATACTCGCAAAGAAAACGGCGAAATAACCGGATAACAACACCAGACCGCCCGCCAACGCCGTTACAAGCAAGTTCTGCCAGGTATCGATCTTTTCGTGTGTTGTGATGCTTCGGTAATAGCGTACAAATAACAGGGTGAGCCATATAAACAACATTTCCTGCAACTGGTACGGACGTATAAAAACGGTGGCGGATATGGCAGCCGTATTGAGGAACGCGACGATTAACCCGAGTAAAACAATCCATTCGTCTTTGAAAAGCAACCGCAACAACCGGTACATGAGACAAAACGAAAAAACGAAGAGCAGCATGTTCAGCAAGCAACCGCGAATGATGATATGGTGCATGTCCCCCGACTTGACGCCCGCAAACCACAACCGCAGACAAGTGTAATACAGGTTGGTGTGCGGATGATCGCGATTGTCGGCACGCAGACGCACCACATCCGACAAGGCATTTGCCAATGACCCGTTTTCAAAAAAAGTGCTGTCTCTCACTTCCTTGCCGCTGTATATTTTGTCTTCATTGTATATACGTGTCCAACCATACTCGTTGCAGGACGACAGCACTACGGAAAGCGTTTCGTCCAGATGCAACCCTTCTTTTTGGAACACATAATACAATCTGATGCCGAAAAGGGAAAAAAAGACGAGAAAAACAAACAATATGTGCTTATCAGGCAATTTCATCAGGTTTTTTCATCCATGTGATTTTTTCATCGTTATATTCCCGTGCTATGTATGGCGGGCGTCTTTTGGTTTCGTGGAAAATTCGTGCCAGATATTCACCCAAAATGCCGATGGACAGTAATTGTACTCCGCCAAGAAACAGCATCACAATCATTGTGTTGGGATAACCCTGAACGGGGTCGCCGTACAAAAGCGCTTTGACGAACACGTAAAACCCGTACACAAAAGCAGACAGGGAAACTATAATCCCCGTGAACGTTGAGATGCGTAACGGGGCTGTGGTGTATGAAGTAAGTCCCTCAAGGGAAAGTTGCAGCAGCGATTTGAAATTCCATGTCGATCGCCCTGCCACCCTGTCGCCGGGTTCAAAAACAATCTCCTTTTTGCGGTAACCCATCCAGCAGAACAGACCTTTGGAATACCTTTCGGTTTCCCTGAGTCTTTTCAGCGTTTCGATGCAGCACCTGTCCAACAGTCTGAAATCGCCCACGTCCCGGAGAATATCTATTTTTGTCATTTTGCTCAGCATCCTGTAATACAGCAGCGACAACCGTTTCCTCAGCCATGACTCCTTGCTCCTATACAGTCTTTTGGCATATACGTCGTCAAAGCCTTCTTCCCAATATTGCAGCATTTGCGGGATTAGATGCGGAGGGTGCTGTAAATCGGCATCCATGACAACCGTGCAATCGCCCGTCACATAATCAAATCCGGCGAGCATGGCATTCTCTTTACCGAAATTGCGGGACAAATCCACGTAACAAATCCGCGCATCCTGTTTTCTCAACGATTTGATGACATCCAGCGTACCGTCGCAACTTCCATCGTTGACAAACAGTATTTCCCACCCGTATCGTGGAATAGCGTTGACGGCAACCGACAATTCCCGATACAGAAGCGGTAGGGATTGCTCTTCGTTATAGCACGGAATCAAAATCGACACTTTTTTCATCACAAAACTTTTTTCCCGTTGTATTCCCGCGCCACATAAGGCGGTCTTCCTTTGGTCTCATTAAAAATCCTTCCCAGATATTCGCCGATAATGCCCAGTGACAGCAGTTGAATGCCGCCGAGGAAGAGAATGACCACCATCGTGGTGGGATAACCCTGAACGGGGTCGCCGTACAAAAGCGTTTTTATCCAGATGTAGGAGCCGTAAATGAAAGCGATGAGGGAAACAATCAAGCCGATGATGGTCGAAATCCTGAGCGGAGCGGTGGTGTAAGAGGTAAGTCCCTCAACGGCAAGGTTGAACAGTGATTTGAAATTCCATGCCGATTGCCCCGTTAGCCGATTGCCCCGTTCAAAAACGATTTCTTTTTTGCGGTAACCTATCCAGCAGAAAAGCCCTTTGGTATATCTTTCCGTTTCGCGCAGTTTTTTCAGCGTTTCGATGCAACTTTTATCCAGCAATCTGAAATCGCCTACATTCTGCAAAATATCTATTTTGGTGGTTTTTTTCAACATGTTGTAATACATCAGCGAGAAGCGTTTGCGCAACCACGATTCCTTGCCCCTGTGGATTCTTTTGGCATATATGTCGTCAAAATCCTGTTCCCAGTATTCCAGCATCTGCGGCATCAGTTCCGGAGGATCCTGCAGGTCGGCGTCCATAACGACCGTACAGTCGCCCGTCACATAGTCAAATCCCGCAAGCATGGCGTTCTCTTTACCGAAATTGCGGGACAAATCCACGTAAGATACCCGCCTGTCCTTATCCCTCAACGATCTGATGACCTCCAGTGTATTGTCGCGGCTTCCGTCGTTCACCAGCAATATTTCCCATTCGTAGCCGGAAATGTTGTTGATGATGGCTGACAGTCTGTCGTACAGGACGGGAAGAATCCCCTCTTCGTTATAGCACGGAACCAAAATAGATACCTTCTTCATGGACGAACCGGTTGAATTTTTTTGACGCTCAAATCGTTTTGATAAGATGGCTGGCGGCGAAACCGACACTTTTCTTGAAAGATGGCGCACTTTGGAGCAAAAAATAAACCGACAGAACAAAATTGGCGCAGAAACTGATGACATGCCCGACGGTATAAGCGATATTCACCGCCAACAGGTAAATACCGCAGTGTATGCCTGTGGCAATGATGCCGACAATGCAAAAACGTATCAATTCCCTTAACTTTTGCGTATTGTCGGGTTTCAATCGCTTGCAAAAATAATTCATGCACATTATGTCTTTTATACGTATCAGGACAAAAAAAGTTTCGTTTGCAGCAGTTAATTTTTCAACACGATTAAAATCCGTTCGCCGTCGCTCCGGACGGTATGGTAATAACTGTCCAGCGCCACCGGTAACCGATATGCCTCGAAATCATCATCCTTTTCCGGCATTGCGTTCCAATGGAAATATTGCAACAAATAATAATCGCTCCAGGCATCCATCGAATTGCCTTCTCTCAAAAACTGAGGCACTAACCTTTCAATCACAGGGTTTCGGCGTGCAATGTTTTTTACGGAAGGAGCAAAACCGATGGCGTTTTTTATCTGAACGGGCGTATCTTCAAGATTTTTCTCAGGAAACAGCCGCGACAAATCTTCCAGCAATATTTCCGTACGAAAATTGGTGTAACGCAACTGGTCGGCCAATGCATTGCCGTAAGAAAACGCAAAGACAAACAGGCTCCAGTTCAGCGCAAGAACGCTGATGATTCCGGTTTTTGCGCAACGCTCCGTCACGCAAATACAAATCATGGCAAGCAACGCCCCGAACCCCAACATGGCGCGGGGTTCAAACAACGGTTGCTGCAATACCGAATAAACGCCGAAGGAAACCATTCCCGACAGCATCAGGACAATTGTAGCAATGGGCACAGCATACAGGGGCTTTCGCGCACCTGTTTTCAACCGTCCGCACACGAACAGCAGACAAACCACTCCTGTCAGCGTTTTCCAGACAACGCCGAAATCGCTGTTGATAAGCATGATGTATTTTTTCAAATTAGCCAATACGCCCGGCAATAACTCCGGCAACGGAAACATGGACGTACCCACGTAATATTGGTCTTCAAACTGTTTCTCCAGCAAAACCCTGAATACCAGCATGGCAATACCGAACGAAAGCGCCGCAATGCCCAGCAAGGAAAGTATTTCCCTGCATGTTTTGTCCGTATTTTCCCATTCTCGGAAACATACCGTCAGGGCAAGCATTACATATATGCCCGACGACGCCTGATAAGTCATGCACATGACCAGCAGGGACGCCACCGACCATGCCGTAAATGCCGGCTTCGACCGGATAAACAGAAAAGGAAAGATGCTCGCCAACACGGACAATGCCATATAAGGCGTATCAAATTTGAAAGACATACATTCCAGAAAATACGGCGAAAGTCCCAGCGGAACGCTTGCCAACAAGCCTGCCGTGCGTATTTTCCCGTCGCACAGGATGTAAACCAGCAACACGCTGCTGCCCGCAAGCAATGCCGCACCCAGCAATTGCAGAAGTGGAGAAATGTCCGTAACATGAACGTCTGCATGCATCAGCGCCGATAAAAAATTAGACACATGCCTGCTGAATCCGTAAGGATAACTGCTACCGTCAACAATGCGTCCCATGTCGTCTATGTAATGAAAATTCGCTCTGATGATGCTCAGTATCCCCAACCAATAAACCCCCAGCATGATGAAAAACGGCTTGTACATTGCCCGCCAGTCTGTTGTTCTCCATGTGGAAACAACGCTGCCGGCAACGGTTTTGCAAATTGCCCGTCCTTTTGCGGTCAGTGTGCAAAAATCTATCAGAAGAATGACGAAAATCGAACGCAGGGAAAAGATAAAAACCAGAGACATCCACATGTCCGCATAATTAACTTCCCTGTGCAAAAGCGTTTGCACCGACAGGCGAATGACGGTTTCCCGAACTTGCGGCAGCAACAGGGCAAAGCATACCGCAAGAGCAAATAGGGATATTATGCCGATAATTTTTCCGATTTTAAGGTTGCGTACATTCATGATGATGTGTTTTCAGTTCCACCAGAATCCGTTCGCCGTCGCTTAGGATGGTGTGATAATAGGTATCGCGGAGCACAGGCATGTCCAAAGTGCGGAAATCAACATAAACGTCCTGTTTCCAGAAGTCGTTGATTTGTTCCTGAATGCCCCAGTTGAAATATTCGAGCAGGTAATAGTAGCCGAATATATCGCCTTGTCTTAGTTGAAGCGGCGTTAATCTCGTGATCACGGGATTGCGGCGCGCAATATTCCGGACGGAAGGTGCAAAATCTATGGCACCTTTGATTTGTACGGACATTTCTTCGCGCGTCCTGTCGGGAAACAAGTCGCTGAGGTCATGCAGCAGCATCTCTGTCCTGAATTGCGCATAACGGTGCTGATCGGCCAAAGCGTTGCCGTAAGAAAACGCAAAAGTCAGCAGGCACCAGTTGAGCATAAAAACGGCAACCACATTGAAGAAGCCGCGTCTCTCCGCCACGCAAATGCTTGTCAAAGCCAAAAACACACCGAATCCGAACATCGCGCGCGGCGAAAACAACGGAGTTTGCAACAACAGGTATATCCCGTAAGATGCAACGAACAACAGCGCCAGCGTGCATAACGACACAATAACGGCAATAGGCTTTGATTTTTTGGTTTTCTGGAAGACAAACAATACGCAAATCACAGCAATCACAATTTTCCAAATCATGCCGAAATCGTTACGGATGAGTAAAAAATATTTGTGCAGGTTTGCCCATGCGCCACCAAACAATGCGTCGGCGTCATTCATTGCGGTGGATGCGTATGATTCCGACGGCAACATGAAAATACCCCCGAACACCGACATCGCACAGCAGAAAGATAACAGGGAAACGCCCAAAAAAGAAAAAACGGTTTTGCAGGATTGCCGATCGTTCCAATAGCGATAAGCCAGCAAAATAGCCATCATCAGGTATATTCCCGACGACGCCTGATAAGTCATGCTCATCACCAGCAGCGCCGGAATGGAACAAGCAACAAACGCCCGTCGCGAACGGACAAACAAAAACGGCACAACGCTTGCCAATACTGATAATGCCATATAGGGCGCATCAAATTTGAAGGACAAACATTCCAGATAGTACGGTGAAAGCCCCAACGGAATGCTTGCCAACAGTGTGGGAACAGTGATTTTTCCGTCATTCAGAACATACACCGCCGTCATGCTCGCAATGCCCAGCAACAATGCAGCCAGCAATTGAGGCAACGGGGAAATATCCGTAACGTGAATGTCTGCATGAACAAAAATAGACAACAAATCGGACAGATGCCGACTCCAGTTAAAATAACGATAACCCTCCACGCTACGCGCCATATCATCTATGTAAGGAACATTGGCGCGGACGATACAGAAAAGCCCCAACAAATAAATACCCGAGATGATGAGGAAAGGCTTCCACAATAATTTCAGGTTTATTCCCGCAACAATACTGCGTATATCCGTCGAAACCCCGCGGAAAAACTGTTTGCCGTATGGCAACAACACAAAAAAATCAACCGTAAGAATAAGGAAAACTCCCATTTTGGCATATGCCAACGCCAAATTCATCCATATATCCATGTAGTTGACCTCCCTGTGCAGAACCCGCTGTTCAATCAGATGAATGACGAATTGCCTCGCCTGAGGGGAAAAAATAATCATGCAACCCGTCAACCCCAACACAGACAGAATGCCGATACAGTACCTGATATGTGGGCGGCTGTATTTTACCACCATCAAAATTTTGTCGCAAATTTACATAAAATATCATTCTCTTCAAAATATATCCACTTTTCGGGAAATATTTTGAGGGGGCACGCCGGAATATGCGCTAAGAAGCGGATTACGCAGATTGATTTTTGAGGAATAAGATAAAAGTCGCACCTTTATCTTCAAATAAACCATCCGACACATGTCGTAGAATAATCAAATCGCTATAAATAACTAAGTCCTGTTTTTCTCAATGGGACACCCAAAAAACAAAAAAACTTTCTGGTAACTAATTGATATTAAACTGATCTGAAAACAACGAGAAAAACAGGAGGGCAACCACACAGGGTTGCACCCTACATTATTTGTGGAATGTACTGTCG
>JAISWR010000052.1 GCA_031270985.1 Bacteroidales bacterium
CTGTAGGTGAACTCCTGCGGGTGGGCATTCACGGATATAATGTTCTCTCCAAGCAGCGTGCCAAGAAAAAATCTCGCTATACGCTCGTTTTCCATCAGCTTTTTGAATACAGTGTCGTATATCGGATTGGCAATGACACATGATTTCGGTTGTCCTACATTCTGTTCCTTGGTTCCCATTTCCTTTTCGGTTACTACACTCCGCAATTTTTGATTTAACTGCACAAAAATAACGAATTTATTCCGATTGGCAAAATCGCAGGCAATATTTATGGCACCGCGCTCCATTGGAGTGCGCAAAAAACTGATCGACGAATGGGAACGCCGTAGCGTACAGAAAGGACAGGGGCTTTTGCTACCAACATTTCATCTCTGCGGGATTTTTGTCATCGTTGTGACGTCGAAAAAAATGGAACGTAATTATTTTCTATAAATGGCACATTCTTTACATCCCTTCCCCCACCTCACCCTACCCTACCCTACCCTACCCTACCGTAGGGAACGGAATGTGGGCGCATGGCGTATATTTTCTACCAATATTGTGTCCCGGTGGGGATTACATGTCGGTAGAAAATATGTCCTCCTCATTTAAAAATCCCGACGGGATGTCATGTTAAACGAGTGAAACCTACATGGATAGCTTGGATGAGGCTGTGCTTCGTCCGAACGTATTTTCTTTTATAGTAATTCAAAAATTTCACGTATCTTTGTGCGTATAACTTAACACGATCAAATGGCAAAAATACTGGTAATTGACGATGAACGAAGCATTCGCAATACTTTGAAAGAAGTGTTGGAATACGAGAACCACGAAGTAGATGTGGCAGTGGACGGCGCTGAAGGGCTTGAAATGTTTGAAAAGAACAAATACGAGTTAGTGTTGTGCGACATAAAAATGCCCAACATGGACGGTATGGAAGTGTTGGAAAAAATCATGAAAATGTCCGGCGATGTTCCTATCGTGATGATTTCGGGACACGGAAACATTGACACGGCGGTGGAAGCTATAAAAAAGGGCGCATTTGATTTCATTGAAAAACCGCTTGATCTCAACCGGTTGCTGATAACCATCCGCAATGCGATGGAAAAAAAGGAGTTGGTGACGGAAACCAAAGTGTTGAAACGTCGCGTCAGCAAGACATACGAGATTATCGGGGAATCGTCCGCCATCAAAAACGTGCTGGAAATCATAGACCGCGTGGCGCCCACCGACGCTCGGGTGTTGATTACCGGAAACAACGGTACGGGCAAAGAACTTGTGGCGCGATGGCTGCACGAAAAAAGCGCCCGTGCGGCAGGTCCTTTTGTGGAGGTCAATTGCGCCGCCATACCGTCCGAACTAATTGAAAGCGAGCTTTTCGGTCACGAAAAAGGATCGTTTACCTCCGCCTACAAGGATCGAAAGGGCAAGTTTGAAGTGGCCAACAGAGGCACTATCTTTTTGGACGAAATAGGCGATATGAGCCTCTCCGCACAGGCAAAAGTGTTGCGGGCGTTGCAGGAAAACAAAATATCCCGCGTGGGCAGCGACAAAGAAATAAAGGTGGATGTACGCATCGTGGCAGCCACCAACAAAGACCTCAAAAAAGCCATCGAAGTAAATCAGTTCCGCGAAGACCTTTACCACCGCCTGAGCGTGATACTGATCCGCGTGCCGACCCTGAACGAACGGCTGGAAGACATCCCATTGCTGGCAGACCATTTCATCAAGATTATCTGCAAGGAATACGGCATGACACAGAAAGAAATAACGCCGGACGCCATTACGGAACTGCAAAAGATCAACTGGACGGGCAACATCCGCGAATTTCGGAACGTTGTCGAACGACTGATTATCCTTTGCGGAAAAACCATCACCGGTCAGGACGTTCTATCGTTTGCACAACCTATTTCCAAATAATAATTTGGAAATAGGCAAAAATGTCGTAAATTTGTATTTTGAAGATATATTTTGATGCACCAAATGAATAAGGTCTATCTCAACGTATTGGGCATTTCGTACAGTCAAACGCAAACGGGTGCATACGCATTAATATTGGGCGAAGAAAACGGCAGCCGGCGTATTCCCATCATCATCGGGGGATTTGAAGCACAGGCTATTGCTATTCAACTGGAGAGTTTAAAACCTCCCCGTCCGCTCACGCATGACCTGTTTTTTACATTTGCCGCCGAATATAACATCTTGCTGGAAGAAGTGTTTATTTTCCGGCTGGAAGAAGGCATTTTCTATTCAAAACTTGTATGCAGCAACGGTATCAAGAAGACAGAATTTGACGCACGTACCTCCGACGCCATCGCATTGGCGCTACGTTTCCAATGCCCGATTTACACGACGGAGGACATCATTGAGTGTGCAGGCATCGTGTTCTCCAATGAACCTGAGGCGGAGAAAAAAAATAAAGAAGAACCCTTGCGCACCAAAAACCGTCCGGAATTGGAAAAACAACTGGACGAAGCCATTCGCGACGAAGACTACGAAAAAGCATCGGAAATCCGCGATGAGTTGAAACGAAGAGAAGAGGAAAAATGACGGTTCGCACGCAACCGCATGCTCAAAGGGCGTCGGTAAGATTCAACGCTTTGGCGATAATTGCTTGGCGGACATACATCCCGTTAAGCGCCTGCGTGAAATAATAGGCTTTGGGGTTATTGTCCACGTCCACGTCTATCTCGTTCACACGCGGCAACGGATGCAGCACACGCACGCTGGACTTGGTGTTTTCCAGAATGGCATTGGTCAGCACATAAGCATTTTTGTTCTTTTCATATTCCACGCTGTCCGAAAAACGCTCTTTTTGTACGCGCGTCATGTAAATGATGTCCGCTTCGCGAATAATATCAATAAACTCCGGATATTCGTAGAACCGTATCCCGCGCGAATGCAGAAAAATCTTGTATTCAACGGGTATCTGCAAAGCGTCGGGCGAAATGAAATAGAAAGTAGGATTGAAATACGACATCGCCATCAGCAAAGAATGTACGGTACGTCCGTATTTCAGATCGCCTATCATAAAAATTTTCAGGTTCTCGAGCGTACCTTGCGTTTTCTGTATGGAATAAAGGTCGAGTAGCGTCTGGGAGGGATGCTGGTTGGCGCCGTCGCCGGCGTTAATCACAGGTACGGAAGCCATTTCGCTGGCGTAACGCGCACTGCCTTCCAACGGATGCCGCATGATGATCAAATCCACGTAACTGTTCACGATTTTTATGGTATCCTTAAGCGTTTCTCCTTTCGTGACACTTGAACTGCTCGCATCGGCAAACCCGATGGTACTGCCGCCCAGCCGTTGCACCGCAGTTTCAAAACTCAAACGGGTGCGCGTGGACGGCTCGAAAAACAGCACTCCGGCTACTTTTCCCGCAAGGATATCCCTGTCGGGATTGCGCTCAAATTCTGCCGCAACACGAAGAATTTCCAAATATTCTTCTTTGTTGTAATCACTGATGGAGACCAAACTACGCTTTTGCATGACCGGAAATATTTCAAGGCAAAAATAATGATTTTTATTGTATTGTCGCAAAAAAAATGCAACTTTGCATCATGTGGATTCTTTATGCTGTGGTAACAGCGTTTGAAATGTAACTTTTCGACATATAAATTAAAAAATGGAACATGCCATGAGGTGGGAAACGTTGCTGTCGGCAAAACGTCTGGGCAGCGCGAGCCGTGAAGCCCAAAGCGCAGCGCGATCACAGTTTCAGCGCGACTATGATCGGGTTGTTTTTTCGTCGCCGTTCCGCAGGTTGCAGAATAAGACGCAAGTATTCCCGCTACCCGGAAGCGTTTTTGTACACAACCGGCTGACACACAGTCTGGAAGTGGCAAGCATAGGCAGGTCGTTGGGAAATTTGCTGGCTGCTGAGTTGGCGCAACGTTCCGAACCGTCCGGTATGCACGATTTGTTTTCCATGTTCGGGTCAATTGTCTCGGCGGCTTGCCTGGCGCACGATCTGGGTAATCCCCCGTTCGGACATTCGGGAGAAAAAGCCATTTCGCGCTACTTCTCCGACGGCAACGGCAAGTGTTTGAAAACTATGGTTTCCGAAACCGAATGGCGCGACCTTACCCATTTTGAAGGCAACGCCAACGCTTTTCGCGTACTCACGCACCAATTCAACGGCAGACGCGCAGGCGGGTACGCACTCACCTACACTACGCTGGCAAGTCTGGTGAAATATCCCTACGGAGCCGACGGAGCCGATGAAAAAAAGTGGAAATACGGCTATTTCTCATCCGAAAAAAACACTTTTGAAACGATCGCCCGCGAACAGGGCATCATCCGCATTTCCGACCAACCCGCCCGCTATTGCCGGCATCCGCTGGTATATCTGGTAGAAGCCGCCGATGACATCACCTATCAAATCATGGACGTGGAGGATGCCCACAAACTGAAAATCCTTTCCGACGAAGAAACGCAGGAAATCATGCTGGAATTTTGGGATAAAAACTCAAAGGAAGGCGCATCATTTCTCGCCCTGAAACGGGAAACTTTCGCTACCGTCACCGACGCCAACGAACGGGTATCATTCCTGCGCGCTATGCTCATCAATAAACTGGTGAACGAATGTGTGAGGGAGTTCGTGCGGAATTACGAGGACATCATGAACGGACGTTTCGACCGTTCGCTGGCAGACGCGCTGGAAAACACATCTGCCGAAGGAATGGCGCACTGTCGTAAAATATCGATGGACAGGATATATAACCATCCTTCGGTGATTGAGGTGGAACTTGCCGGATACCGTATTCTCGGCGCACTGCTGGACGAATTTGCAGGAGCGGCGATTCATCCGCAATCACACTATGCGCAAAAAATTCTGGCGCTGCTGCCGGAACAGTTTCGCACCCGTCCCGAAGACACAACATATACGCACCTGCAATCGGTGCTGGACTTCATATCGGGAATGACCGACCTCTACGCATTGGACCTGTACCGTACCATTCACGGAATATCATAAAATCCGCCATTTTGGAAATCGACAAAAACGCACTTCGCCGCCGCATCACAATATTGAAAAAGAAATGTCCCGCAGAGGAAATACGGCGACAATCCGAGTCTGTGTTCCAACAGGTAGAGGCAATGCCGCAGTTTCTCCGTGCTTCCGTTATCCTGATATACTGGGCGATGCCGGACGAAATACAGACACGCGGCTTTATCCATGCGCATTGTAGAGATAAAACATTTCTCTTGCCCGTTATGGAAGGCGACCACTTGTTGTTGAAACCGTTTCGCGGCGAACAATACCTTGTGCGTCACCCGCGCCGGAATATCTACGAGCCGCAAGGAAACTGCTTCGACGACGTCAGCAGGATACAGCTTGTAATAGTGCCGGGCATGGCTTTCGACGCCGAAGGACATCGTTTGGGAAGGGGACGCGGCTATTATGACCGACTGTTGCCGCAACTGTCGGCTTACAAAATAGGCGTAGGATTCGACTTTCAGTTGATCCGGCATGTGCCTTGCAATGCGCACGATGTCCCGATGGACAACGTCATTGTGGGACAACCCGCCGGCTATGACGGCGACGGCTGACTGCGCAAACCGGAAGCAAAACCGTATCCCGAAAAACCCTGATAGACATAAAAATCCCCTTGTTGCATAAAATGCAACTTTTGGAATTATTTTCTATTTTTTGACAGGAAATACTTCATGAATTTTCCGTGTTGCGAACTTTATCCAATTTTCTCTTTCACACACGGGCAAAACACTACAATCGATAGCGTATATCATTATACATTTGCAGCGACGAACAGACTAATGAAAACGCCATGAAAAGGACATATATTGTGAAAACGATTTCTGCCCAGAATGAACATAAAGCATTGACACAATACCAAATCAGGATTGATGATGTGCTGTCGCGCGACCATTTGCCTGCGGGCAAAAACGAAAATTTGCTCCATCACTGTGATTGCATTTCGGAAATATACAGTAAACTGAAACAGCACCATAGCGCCATCCTGCAGATATGCAAACAATTGTTGCGGAAAGGATATTTGTCGATGTCCGAAAGCCTGTTACAACACAATGACGACGTGTCGGATGTTTGCGATTTCCTGTTGCAGTACAATATTGATATTCGGGATATTTACAACAACATACCGGACGATGCGCTCGCGTCCGATATCCGCTTACGGAACTGTGCAACGATTTCGGCTGCCTGCAACGACCTGACCGAACTTTGCATCCATATTCGCACATTTTGCGAAAATCTACAAGCCAGTCAGGGAGACGTCACATACATTTACCGAAAACTGTTGCGTTATTGCAGTAGTTTTTCCATAACCCGCAACCATCTTCGCCAATTGCGTGAAAATAAATGAACCGGAAAAATCCGGCAGGGAGCGTATCATACTGCCTCCCTGCGGATTTCCGGATTATTGCCGTGTGTTACAATGTGTTAAAAATATGTTGGAACAGATAATTGATACCCAACAACAAAACAGTCATTACTGCCACAAAAATCAGCATCACTCTGACATAGCTTGTGTTGGATTTCTTATCCGGTTCCTGTACGTTCTGAATATTTTCCATGATTCAATCATTTAAACGGTGAATGAACAGACATACTATTAAGAAAACATTCCTATCTCTGTCTGTTACGGATAATTTTTTTCTCTCATTTTATCTATTGAATATCAATAGATTGTGAAACAGGACGGCTAAATATTCAGTCGCCGCAAGCGGGCGAGATGCGGAGCATAATGGGTGAGTGAGGCTATGAAGATCATGTAACGGTCAACAGCGCATCCGATGCAACTGTCTTCCTTTACTGATAATTTGTATTTGGTCGTTTTGCCGCTAAAAAAAGGATTGATACTGCCGGAAACCTTAACCTTGCGCACCGAATAATTGACGGTTTTCGATTCGAAAAGAACAGCTGCCGCATGTTCGCGCAAATCGTAAGCAGTTTCTTTTTTTTCCACAGGATCAGGTACTTCCGGAGTTTTCTGCATTGCAGTCGCCGGAACAACCGCCATCGTGTAGGCGGCTATAATACCCATCCATAAAATTTTACCTTTTACCATACTGCAAAGATACATTTTTTTCCGAAGCGAAAAATATTATTTTAGCTTTTATTTTTATATTGCCTGTTTTTGCGGCGTACTCTCGTTGCGCACTGTCGTCCTTTCCATTATCCGGACGGTCAGTATTCAAATTTGCCGTATTTGCTTTCGATGGTTAGTTTCCTGACATCAGAGGGCAGACACCTGCCGATGATTCCGGCTTCTATGCCGAAAGATTCGGCAATACGGATCGCTTGTGCTGCATGGGTTTCCGGCAGATATGCTTCCATGCGGTGTCCCATATTGAACACGCGATACATTTCGCTCCACTCCGTTCCCGACTGTTCTTGTATGATGCGAAATAACGGCGGCACGTCAAACAGATTGTCTTTGACAACGTGCAGGTTATCTACAAAATGCAGGATTTTGGTTTGTGCGCCGCCCGAACAGTGCACCAATCCGTGTACGAAAGGGCGCATCTCAGCCAGCATTTGACGGATAACGGGAATATAAGTACGGGTGGGCGAAAGCACTAACTTTCCGGCGTCCACGCCCAATGCGTCGATGGCGTCGGTGAGGCGGCAGTTGCCCGTATATACCAAACTTGGCTCAATGCCCGAGTCGTAACTTTCTGGGTATTTGGCGGCTAAATATCCGGCAAACACATCATGCCGCGCGGAGGTAAGCCCGTTACTGCCCATGCCGCCGTTATACGTTTCTTCATAAACGGCTTGACCCGATGAGGAAAAGCCTACGATGACATCGCCCGCCTGTATGTGTTCGTTAGTGATGACGTCGCTACGCTTCATGCGGCAGGTGACCGTAGAATCCACAATGATGGTGCGCACCAGATCGCCCACGTCGGCTGTTTCGCCACCGGACAGGCGGATATTCATCCCGTAGCCGCGCATCTGTTCGAGGATTTCTTCCGTGCCGTTGATGACGGCGGCAATCACTTCTCCGGGTATCAGCCGTTTGTTGCGTCCGATGGTGGACGACACCAGAATGTTGTCCGTTGCGCCGACGCACAGCAGATCATCGGTATTCATCACCAGCGCGTCCTGCGCAATGCCTTTCCATACGGACAAATCACCTGTCTCGCGCCAATACATGTACGCCAACGATGATTTGGTGCCTGCGCCGTCGGCATGCATGATGTTGCAGTATGCCGGATCGCCTCCCAGAATGTCGGGCAATACCTTGCAAAAGGCTTTCGGGTACAGCCCTTTATCTATGTCCTTAATGGCGCGGTGTACGTCTTCTTTGGTGGAAGAAACGCCGCGTTGCATGTACCGGTCGTTCATGACAGATAAGTTTTTTCGGGACAAAAATACATCCTTCTTGCTGATTTTCAACTGTCGGGGCGGCAGGATTCGAACCTGCGACCTTCTGCTCCCAAAGCAGACACGCTAACCGGACTGCGCTACGCCCCGATTGAGAAAACTGCGGCAAAATTATATGAAAAAACCGAATTTTCCAAGCGCGTGAAATATAAAATCAAGATCACCCTGTCGCGCTTACTGCTGCATTCTTGGGTACAAATCCGTCAGTTGACACGGCAGTGCCGCCGGCCAACCAAAAAACATGTTTCGTAAAATCGTCATGGCATACAGACCGTTACCGGTTCTCCGGACGGCACATGAAAATTTCGGACTTTCAAACGGGTGAAATTAACTTGCTTGACCGGAAATCCTCTAAATGTTTTATACGCCGCGCCCAGCTGTCCTGCTGAAAACGACTTTCAACAATCCATAACCGAACAAGGGCATGATCCATCCGGCATTCGCTTCGATTGAACAATTCATCTCCGAAAATTCACCTTAAAAAAGAAATTTTTCGCGATTTTTGAAATTTTGGTTCGATTTTTGTGAGGAAATGCATATATCGCGATTTTCAATATTTATTCATTCATGAAAGAATGCATTATTATCAGCGTCATTGTCATGCTGGCAAGTTGCAACCGTGAAAAGAACATCCGCATCAGAGGAGAATTGAGTGGTTCCAACAAGGAAACGGTTTACCTGCAAAAACTTGGAGTTGACAAGCAAACCACAGTGGTGGATTCGGTTAAATTGGATGGCGGCGGGCATTTTTCCGTCAGTTATAAAATATCCGTGCCTTCTTTTTATTCGCTTAGCGTTAATAATAAGAGTATTACATTATTATTGCATCCGAAAGAGAAAATTCTCATTACCGGTGACGCCCGTCAGTTGCCGTTGACGTATGATGTGGAAGGCAGCGAGGATTCACGTCACATACGCCAATTGAACATACGGCTGGAACATCTTTCATTTGTGCGCGATTCGTTGAATAACTTGCTGCAACAGTTTGCCGGCAATCGCAACATCGCCAACATCAAGAAACAACTGCAATGGGATTATATTCGGGAACTTGACAGCCTGCGTGCTTACAACATCCGTTTCATGCGCGACCATCGCACATCGCTGACAGTCATTTATGCCTTGTACCAACAATTAGCGCCTAACACGTTTCTTTTCAGTGAAGAGGAAGATGTCCGATATTTCCAAAAAGCCGACTCTTTTTTCCACAAGCGGTATCCGAAAATACCTCATGTCCAAATGTTGCACAACAACACTATGGACATGGCAAAAGCATATAACGCCAACAAAATCAATCGGATGCTGTACATGTTGGGTACCGATGCACCGGAAATAGCCTTGCCGTCACCTGCCGGAAAAACAGAAAAACTCTCGGCATACAGGGGTAAGTACGTCCTGCTGGATTTCTGGGCGTCATTTGATCCGAACAGCCGTACGGAAAATACGGATTTGGTGCGGATTTACGAAAAATATCGCGACAAAGGATTCAATATCTTTCAGGTATCGCTGGACAAATCCAAAACCGCATGGGAAAAAGCCATCAAAGAAGACGGGCTGGCGTGGACACATGTGAGCGACTTGAAAATGTGGGATTCCGAAGTGGTGAAGGAATACAACATTGAGAACCTTCCCGCCAATTTCCTGATAGACATGGACGGAACCATCATTGCGAAAGAGTTGCGCGGCGACGCATTAGATAAAAAGTTGAGTGAAATATTCGTTGCCATCGAATAAGAAAGTTTATTTCGCATCCGATCTTCACCTGAGAAAAGCGCCGGACAAAACCAGTCGCAAACGGGAAAAGGATTTTGTGCTGTGGCTTGACGCCATCAAAGCAGATGCGGGAATGATTGTGTTACTGGGAGACATGTTCGATTATTGGTTCGAATACCGCTATGTGGTTCCCAGAGGATTTGTCCGCCTGTTGGCAAAATTGCAGGAACTCACGGAAAGCGGCATACAGGTGCATTATTTTGCGGGCAATCACGACATGTGGCTATTGGATTATCTGCACACAGAAACAGGCGTAACGGTGCATCGCAAACCGGAAGAATTTCAGATCAACGGCAAAACGTTCCTGCTGGGACACGGGCACAATCTCGGACCTGCAGGATGGGGCGAAAGATTGCTGAACATGGTGTTCACCAGCCGTTTACTCAAAATATTTTTCGTCGCCATACATCCCCGATGGACAATGGCTTTCGGTCATGCATGGTCGAAACACAACCGCAACAAGCATGGCTGGGCGGCAAAATTTGTCGATATTGAAAAAGAAATACTGGTGCATTACGTCCGGAAACAGTTGCAACATCGTTATTACGATTATTTCGTTTTCGGACACAGGCATCTTGCTCTGGATATAGGCTTATCTTCCGGCAGCCGCTACATCAATACCGGCGAATGGGTGAACGGCGACACCTATGCCGTTTTTGACGGCAATGTGCTCCAACTTTGTTCACACAGCGGAGAAACAGATATCATACGGATAGGGCGATGAGAGGATGAGGCGATGAGGGGATGAGAGAAAAATCATTTTCCGAAAAACTGCTCAAAGGGCTGACGATTGATAATGGAGCGCCCAAGCGTGATTTGGTCGGCATACTCCAATTCATCGCCAATGGAAACGCCGCGCGCAAGAGTGGATATTTTGACGGGAAAATCTTTCAGTCGCCGGTAGATGTAAAAGTTGGTCGTATCTCCTTCCATCGTGGTGCTGAGTGCCAGAATGATTTCCGACACGTTGCCTTCCCGTACGCGATTTTCCAGCGTTTCCACCGTCAAATCCGAAGGACCTACGCCGTCCATAGGCGAAATAACTCCGCCCAACACATGGTACACGCCTTGATACTGCATCGTGTTTTCGACGGACATTACATCGCGGACAGATTCCACCACACAGATTAGCGAATGGTCGCGGCGCGGGTTGGAACAAATTTCGCACTCTTCGGCATCCGACAGATTCATGCAATGCTTGCAATAAACCACTTCGTTGCGCAGTTTGATGAGCGATTCGCCGAATTGACGCACCGATTCCGCGTCCTGTTTCAGCAGGAACAATGACATGCGCAAAGCCGTTTTCTTTCCCACACCGGGCAATTTGGAAAACTCATTCACCGCATTTTCCAGCAGTTTGGACGAATAGGATTGCTGATTCATAGCGCAAAAATACTTCCAAAATTTGTATTTGGCAATTGACGCACAAAGTATCTTACGTCTGTGGAGGAGTCGTTTGTCAAAGCAGGAAAGAAATCAACACACCCGCAGCGACAGCCGAACCGATAACACCCGAAATATTGCTTGACATGCAATACTGCAAAATATGGTTTCTGGGGTCGTAGCGCACGGCAATATCGTTTGCCACACGCGCTGCCATAGGCACTGCGCTAAGTCCCGTTGCACCCACCAGCGGATTGATTTTCTTTTTGCTGAACAGGTTGAAAAGTTTCACAAACAGGATACCGCCAAAAATGGAAAGGGCAAAGGCAAGGAATCCGCCCACTATAATACCGATGGTTTTCAGGTTCAGAAACGAATCCGCGGTCATGGTAGCACCCACGCACAAGCCCAAAAAGATCGTTGCCGTATTCATGATCCCGTTGGATGCTGCGTCAAACAGACGGCTGGTGTTGGAGCCTATTTCTTTTACAAGGTTGCCAAACATCAGCATTCCAATCAGCGCCACCGCAGACGGCACAAAGATAGCCACTACTGTGGTGATGGCGATGGGGAAAATGATTTTCAACGCGCGCATATTTTTAATTTCAATTTTGTTGGGATACAGTTTATCTTGCGCTTTCATGTTGATGGACAATTCTTTGCGCGTACACGTCAGACGTACCACCAACGGGATGATCACCGGCACCAGCGCCATGTACGAATAAGCGGCAATAGCGATGGGGCCCAGCATGTGGGGCGCCAGCTTGATGGTGGTGTAAATAGCGGTGGGGCCGTCGGCGCCGCCGATGATACCCAGCGAAGCCGCCTCTTTCGGCGTAAATCCCAACAGGATGGAGATGAACAAAACGGAAAAAATACCCAACTGTGCCGCACCGCCAAAGATGGAAAGACGGAGATTTTTCAGCAGCGGTCCGAAATCGGTCAGCGCCCCCACGCCCATGAAGATGATGGGAGGCAAAAAGCCCGTTTTGATGAGAAGATAGTAAATGAAGTTCATCAATCCGTTCTCTTTGGCGATGTGCAACAACTCCTTGCCCTCCAGCCCCTGAGTAACTCCCATGTCGCCACCCGGAAAGTTTGCCAGCAGCACGCCGAATGCGATAGGTACCAGCAACATCGGCTCATATTCTTTTTTTATGCCGAGATACAGCAGCACAAAAGCCAGTAGATACATAATGAGAAACTGAGGCGTCTCAACAATATTGCTGATTGCCGTCATCTGATACAATTTTTCCAAAATACCGTCCATATCCGTATCAGCTAAATTTCATGAGTACGTCGTCTTCTGCCACAGCGCTTCCGGCAGTAACGACAATTTCCGTAACCGTTGCGTCCCATTCCGCCTGAATGGCGTTGTAGGTTTTCATGGCTTCGATATAGCAGATCACTTGTCCTTTCTTCACGGTATCACCCACTTTTACGGGCGTTTCGGATGTGTCCCTGATGAGGAAGAATTTCCCTTCGAGCGGCGACAACAGTTCTCTGCCTCCAGAAGATGCGGTTGCGAATGCCAAAGCCGGAGATACCGCCGGAGCTGGAGATACCGCGCTTGCTGTTGCCGGAACAGGTGCAGCAATGGCTACGGCTTTGTCGTCATACGACACGGTGACACGGAATTTTTCCCCGTTGACGTCTATCGTCAGACTCTCGGGGAAAGCGGCAGTGCCATTGCCTGTCTGTGCTTTTTCACTTTTGCGTTTGGCAACGTCCGCTTCAAAGTCTTTTTTCGCCTTGCCCGATTTATAGGCTTCGTATTGGGCAGGGTGCATGGCGTATTCAAACAATTCCTCGTCGTCCTGTCCCAAGCCCCAACCTTTTTCCGACATCTGCTTCTTAAACTTCTCCAGCGCGTCGGGATAATTATTTTGCGGGTCGCCGGTGAAGGATTCGCGTCCTCCGGCTTTTGCTTTTTCGATGATTTCCGGCGCCAATTCACCCGGAAGACGTCCCGCTTTGCCCAAGATCATGTCCCAAATGTCGTCGGCAATCATGCTCCAGCGCTCTTTGCCTTTCTCCATCTGTATCACGTTCATCAGTGCGAGGTTTTTCACATACTGGCTGAATGGGGTAACCAGCGGAGGATAACCCACTCTGGGCCACACGTAGGATACTTCGTCAAACAGTTTGACGAGCAACTGGTCTTGCGACATCGGCTGTTGTCCCTTCTTGGCGCGGGAATTGTTGATGTTCAACAGATTTTTTTCGAGGTCTGCCATCAGGCTGCCCATCATCCCGCCGGGCAGTCCGGGAGCGATGAGCAATGAGTTCATCAGGCGATTCTTAGGGCTGATGTACAAGCCGAGAAAGTCGTCCATGAACTCCTGTGTGAGCGAGCGCACTTCCATATAGGCTTCCATGTTGATTTCCGGCACTTTGAAACCTGCGTCTTTCAACATAGCCAGCAAGGTAAGGATGTCCGCATGACCGGTGCCCCATGAAAGCGGTTCCATTGCGGCGTCGATATAATCGCATCCCGCTTTGCATACTTCCAGAACGCTGGCAACGCTGAATCCGGGACCGGCATGACTGTGGTAAGACACGGGAAGGTCGGGATGTGCCGCTTTGATGGCAGCCACAATTTTGCCCAACGATACGGGACGTCCGATACCTGCCATGTCTTTGATACAGATTTCATCGGCGCCGAAACGTATCAGCTCCAACGCCAGATTGGTGTAGTATTCCACCGTATGCACCGGAGAAACGGTCACGCTGAGCGCTGCCTGAGAAATCATCCCGGCGTCTTTGGCGTATCCGATGGACGGCGCGATGTTGCGAATATCATTCAAACCGCAGAATGTACGCGCTATATCTGTACCTTGCGCCTTTTTTACCTTATAAAATAACCGGCGAACATCTGCAGGAACAGGACTCATCCGCAGCCCGTTCAACCCGCGATCAAGCATGTGCGTTTGAATACCGGCTTTGTGAAACGGCTTTGTCCACTGCCGTACCGATGCATTGGGGTTCTCGCCGAACAACAGGTTTACTTGCTCAAAACCGCCACCATTGGTCTCCACACGTGCAAAACAGCCCATCTTGATGATGGCGGGAGCTACGCGAACCAATTGATCAATTCGTGGAACATATTTGCCGGCAGACTGCCACATATCCCGATATGCCAAACTAAACTTTATCTCCTTCATATACAATATACTAACTGTACCGTGTGCGCACACAGTATTGATTACATTTTAATTATCTGTCCTGCTTTTCAAGTAAAAAATATTACAATTTTTCGATTTTGACCACTTTCCCTTTCCCCTTTGTAACCGCATGAACGGAAGTCACAATGGCGGAAACCTGAGAAGGTGAAATCTGTTTTAATCCCCGTGGTTCTGCCTGAATTTCAGGAATATATTTGTTTACCAACAAAATAAGTCCTTTCCCAAGGAGAATAATCAGATAGAGCATGAGAAACACCGTGGGAAATCCGACAGCGAACAGCAAAAAGCCGGTTTGCAAACTTTCAGACATTGCCTTTCATCTTATTTTACGGCACAAAGTTAATTTTTTTTTTCAAAAAAGCAAAATCGAAAAGAAAAAATAATAAAATTTTCATGCCCGTATCATCTGCAAAGCCTGTTTTAACAAGGGTTTTCCGAACAGATATTTTCCGATGCCCGTAAAAGTCGATACTTTTTTGACCGCCCGATTCAGGAAATCATTAACTTTGCCGACTCATTTATTAAAAAAAACACCATCAAAAATTTTGGTATTCGACATCAGATATATTCAGGAAGCGGACAATACGGCGCTGGCGCAAACGATACGGAATGTTTTCGACGAATTTGACGCCCCGAAACAGGGAACGGTTTATTCCGACCCTACGACGGACAATTTGCATGTAATCATTCTGATGGTCAAAAAAACTGTAAATTTATCAAATCAAAAATAGCATGGCAGAAAAATTCATTACGTTGGAAACCACAGTAGTCCCGTTGCCTGTTGAGAACGTGGACACCGATCAGATTATCCCTGCGCGTTTCCTGAGAGCGACCACACGCGAGGGTTTCGGATGCAATCTGTTCCGCGACTGGCGGTACGACAAAAACAACCAGCCTGTGGCGTCGTTCGTGCTCAACAACCCCTCCTATTCGGGCAAAGCGCTGATTGGCGGAAAAAATTTCGGCAGCGGTTCAAGCCGCGAACACGCTGCGTGGGCAATCTTCGACTATGGCTTTCGCGCCGTAGTGTCAAGTTTTTTTGCGGACATCTTCAAAAATAACTCGCTAAACAACGGATTGCTTCCGGTTCAGGTAAGTCCCGCGTTTTTGGCAAAGATATTTGCCGAAACGGAAAAGAACCCGCAAAGCAAAATCCGCATTGATCTCGAAAATCAGGAAATTACCCTGTTGGCGACGGGCGAAAAAGAGCGGTTTGACATCAACTTCTACAAGAAAACCTGTCTCATCAACGGATACGACGATATTGACTATCTGCTGAGTATCAAGGACGAAATAGAGGAATACGAATCTTTTAATCATGAATAATTTTCCTATCGAAATTTTGGACACCACACTGCGCGACGGAGAACAAATGTCGGGTGTGGCATACACCGCCTCCGAGAAGTTACACATTGCGCGATTGCTGTTGGAGGAGGTGAAAGTGGATCGCATTGAAGTTGCATCGGCGAGGGTGTCGGCGGGCGAGTTGGAAGCGACGAAACGCATCATTGAATGGGCGGACAATAACGGCAAGTCGGAACAGGTGGAAGTGCTGGCGTTTATAGACGGTACGCAGTCATTCGACTGGATACGTCAAACGGGAGCGCGGGTAATCAACCTGCTGAGTAAGGGTTCGTTGAAACACCTCACGGGGCAATTACGCAAAACGCCCGAAGTACACGTTGCCGACATCGGGAAAGTGCTGGAAATGATAGCACAGTCGGACATGAAAGCCAACATATATCTCGAAGACTGGAGCAACGGCATGCGTCATTCTAAAGATTACGTGTTTTTCCTTGCTGATCGCCTCAAAGATATGCCCGTACAGCGTATCATGTTGCCCGACACGCTGGGTATCCTTTCTCCTCGCGAGACATACTGTTTTTGCAGCGAAATGCGCCATCGCTACCCGGACGTCCGTTTTGATTTCCATGCCCACAACGACTACGACCTTGCCGTTGCTAACACGCTTGCAGCTGTAGAAGCGGGGATGAACGGCGTACACGCCACCGTCAACGGGCTGGGCGAACGGGCAGGCAACGCGCCGCTGGCAAGCGTCATTGCCGTACTGAAAGATCACACACAGGGCGCATTGCGCGTCCACGAAGAAAAACTGACGCCGGTCAGCAAAATGGTAGAAACCTTTTCGGGCATCCGCACCCCTGCCAACAAACCCATCGTGGGTGAAAACGTGTTTACGCAGGCAAGCGGCATACATGCCGACGGCGACAACAAGGACAAGCTGTATTACAACGACTTGTTGCCCGAACGTTTTGGGCGCGTCCGAAAGTATGCGCTCGGAAAGACTTCGGGCAAGTCCAACATCGGCAAAAATCTCGAAGAACTCGGCATACAACTCGATCCGGAGGCCATGCAGCGCGTCACCAACCGTATTGTGGAACTGAGCGACCGCAAAGAGAACGTGACCGTCGAAGACCTGCCCTACATCATCTCCGACGTGTTGCGTAGCGAGAGTACCCGGCAGCGCATCCATGTGCGCAATTACTCGCTCAACGTAGCGGAAGGGCTGAAATCGGTGGCTACGCTCAGCCTCGACATGGCAGGCCAATGCTACGAAGAAACCGCCGCCGGCGACGGACAGTACGACGCATTCATGAACGCCTTGCGAAAAATCTACGCGCCACTCAACCGCGTCTTGCCCAAACTGACGGACTATGTGGTGACCATTCCGCCCGGAGGACGCACCGACGCGCTGGTGGAAACCGTCATCACATGGCAACTCGGCGACCGTGAATTCAAAACGCGCGGTCTGGACTCCGACCAAACCGTATCTGCAATCCAAGCAACCGTGAAAATGCTGAATATCATTTAAAACCGTCCTGAAAATGGTGCAAAAAATTTATTCATATAATGTAAACGGCTTGCGTTCCGCCATGAACAAAGGCTTCGACGTTTGGTTGCGCGATGAACAGCCCGATATTCTTTGTTTGCAGGAAACCAAGGCGCAACCCGATCAAATAGACATGTCGCCGTTTGAACGGCTGGGTTATCGCCATTACTGGAATTCCGCCCAAAAGAAGGGATACAGCGGAGTAGCGCTCTTTTCCAAATGTAAACCGGACAGGGTGACATACGGTATGGACATGGGCAAGTACGACGCCGAAGGTCGTATGCTTCGCGCTGATTTCGGCGACGTCAGCGTTATTTCCGTGTATTTCCCGTCGGGCACGATGGGCGACACACGGCAGGCGTTTAAAATGGACTTTTTGGACGACGTGCTTCAATATCTGGAAAATCTCCGGAAAGAACGTCCGAACCTCATCATCTCGGGCGATTACAACATCGCACATACGGACGCAGATATTAATTTTCCGAGGAAACACGACAAAATGTCAGGCTTTCTGCCGGAGGAACGCGCATGGTTTGACGCTTTTGTGGCGCATGGCTATGTGGACACTTTCCGTATGTTCCACAGCGAACCGAACGTATATAGCTGGTGGAGTTACCGATCGCAGGCGCGGACAAAAGATTTGGGCTGGCGTATTGATTACCACATGGCGACCCGTCCCCTGCAGGAACGCATCAAAGATGCATATATCCTGCAAAACGCCACACATTCCGACCATTGTCCCGTAGCGGTAGCGGTTGATTTTTAACGGCAGCGGTTATTGCTTTGCCAGCTGGCTGACAAACGTTTTTGTGTAGTCATCCAACTTAACACTTTGATATTTTCCTTCGGCGATGTAATGCAGCAGGGGTTCAATCTGTTGTGCCGTTTTATATCCCGGCACGGTGCCGATGAGTTCCAATTTTTCCGTCAGGTAAGCGATGGCGGGGTAACCGCGTTCTTCCGAACGCACATTCTGAAACAGCGCTACGGTCAGTTGATGCGAGGGACGTCTTCCGCCTACGGCTTTGCTGTTGGGACTGCCGGTAAACACTTTTCCTGCAAAATTCACGTCTTCAGCCGATTCCGCATCGAATTTCACCGGATAGTAATTGGCGTTGATGTATCGTGCAAGTTCGGCGGAGGCAAACGTTTCCGCGTCCATCTTTTTGCACCATCCGCACCAGTCGGTGTACAGGTCTATCATGAATTTTTTCGGCGTTTTTTCATTCAGCTTAACGGCTTCTTCCAGTGTGTACCATTTCACCTTGGTTTCCTGTGCCGATATTGCCACGACGGATAACAACAAACAAACAATTATGCAATGAAATGTTTTCATAAGACTAAAAATTCGGGTTATATTGAACTAAATTTACAACAAAAATCATGCCGTATCCGTCGTCATACGTTGGCAACTCTGATGACATCGGCAAAAACTCCGGCGGCGGTGACTTCTGCTCCTGCGCCGTAGCCTTTGATGACCATCGGTTGCTCGAAATAGCGGGCTGTGGTGAGCATGACAATGTTATTGCTCCCCTCCAACTCGTAGGACGGATGTTTATTGTCCACGTTTTGCAAACTGACGGACGCTTTGCCATTGTCCAGTATGGCGATGAATCGCCATTTCTTGTTTTGTTCCGCCACCTTTTTCCTTCGGATTTCAAAATCGGCGTCCAGCATTTCCGCTTTTTTCCAAAAATCATCCAATGTTCCTTCAAAGCAATCTGCCGGCAGAAACGGTTGTATGGCTATATCTTCTTTTTCGACGGGATAACCGGATTCACGCGCCAGGATGGTGAGTTTGCGCACCACGTCTGCGCCGCTGAGATCGAGGCGCGGGTCGGGTTCGGAAAACCCTTTTTCTTTGGCAAGACGGATGGCTTGGCTCATGGGGATGTCTTCGCTCAGCACGTTGAGAATAAAATTGAGTGTGCCGGACAGTACCGCTTCGATTTTCAAGATGTGGTCGCCGCTGCGAATCAGGTCGTTGATGGTATTGATGACCGGAAGTCCCGCTCCCACATTGGTTTCAAACATGAACCGCACACCGTGTTCTTTTGAACTTTCCTTCAACGATTTATACAGGCTGTATTCGGATGAACATGCGATTTTGTTTGCCGTCACCACCGAGATGTAATGTTCGAACAGTTTCCCGTATGCCGCCGCCACTCTGTCGTTGCCCGTACAGTCAATAAATACGCTGTTGCGCAGGTTCAAGGCGAAGATGTGTTCCATGAAACTTTCGATACTGAACGTTTCTCCTTTCTTGTCCAGCACCTCGGCGTATGTTGCCGGTTCAATGGCTGTGGGCGAAACGTACATTTTGCGTGAATTGGCAATACCCACCAGATTGATTTTCAGTCTGAGATCGTTCATCAGGTTGTCCAATTGGATTTGGAGTTGTTGCAACAGGCTTTTTCCCACATTGCCTACGCCCACAAGGAAAAGGTGCAATTCTTTGTAATTGGACAGAAAAAATCCTTCATGCACGGCATTCAACGCTTTACGCAAGTCGCTGTGGCGAATCACCAGCGAGATGTTTAACTCGGAGGAGCCTTGCGCTGTGGCAATCACGCTAATGCCGTTGCGCGCCAGCGATCGAAAAAGCGTAGCGGATATGCCCGGCGTGTTGCGCATCCGTTCTCCCACAATGGCGAGAACGGACAGGTCTGTTTCCACGCGCAGTTTGATCTCTCCTTCGGCGCTGATTTTGGGATAAAATTCACGGTTCAGCGCTTCGATAGCTTCTTCCGCTTCTTCGGGGCGTACCGCAATGGTGATGGAATATTCCGATGAAGCCTGTGTCACCATGATGATGTTGATTTTGTGGTCGGACAACACTTTGAAGAAACGCGCCGATACGCTGGTAAGCCCGATAAGTCCCGTACCCTGCAAGGAAAGGAGCGAGATTTTTTCGATGGAAGAAACGCCTTTGATGCGCAAATTGTCTCTGGACGGCACCTTGTTGTTAATCAATGTACCTGCAGCCGCGGGATTAAACGTATTCCTGATGTACAGCGGGATGTTTTTTTCATACACGGGACGGATGGTAGGCGAAAAAATGACCGACGCGCCGAAATGGGACAGTTCAATGGCTTCCGAATAGGTGAGGTATTCGATGGGTTGCGCTTTGGGGATGATTTCGGGATCGGCGGTCATGAAGCCGTCCACGTTCATCCACAGCGTGAGTTCCGACGCATTCAAGGCGGCGGCGATCGCTGCCGCCACGTAATCCGCTCCGCGTTGCCCCAGATTGGTGATGTTGTCGTTCCGGTTGCCTGCAATGAAACCCGGCAATATGGTAGTGTGGCGAAGCAAAGAAAACTCGCCGAGGATACGACGGTTACTTTCTTCAAAGTCGATTTTTGCATCCAGGTAACCGGAGTCTGTACGGATCAATTTGGCGGTATCGTAATACCGCGCGCCGCGTACGATATGGCTCAACACAAAAGCTGCCAACCTGACGCCCACGCTCAGGATGCGCGCATGAGTTTTTGGCGTCATGTCCTGCAAAAGGAACAATCCGCAGAGCGTGTCCTCATACTCGCACAGCAGTCGCTGTACTTCCGCAAGCACGGAAGGGCGGCTGCCGGCAGGCACAAGGGTATTCACCACGTCGAAATGCAATCCGGCGATAGACTGAATACCGCTTTTGTATTGCTCATCCCGCTGTACCGCCTGCTGGGCCAGCGCCAACAATTGATTGGTCACGCCCTCGAAAGCAGATACCACCGCAATGCACGGCTTATCCTGCGACTCAATAATTTGCCTTACCAGCTCCACCGATCGTGCGTCGCACATGGACGAACCGCCAAACTTGAATACCTTCATGATGGTTTCATGTAAAAAAAAATCATGGCAAAAATACAAAAAAAAAGATCAAAAAAATCTTTTCTATCATTGTCGTTATGACAAAATGCAATATATTTGCATCAAATATTCAAAACAATCATCAAGTAACCATTCATGCACAACGCACAGGAAATATTGGGTTCTGCAGCAATCGCAAAAATTTCGTCTCCATATTTGGAAATGACGGATTTTTTGCTAACACACACACACACACACACACACACACACACACACACACACACACCTCCATATCCCGCCCGCCCACATCAGTCATTAAAAAGGGCAAAGAAAGAAATTTTTTTTTACTGTTCCAACTCTTCGCGTCATCAACGCCCTGTCCAAGTACCTGCCGATGGACAAAAGGGCGAGTCTCGGAGCGTTCGGCGACCTGTGCCTGTCAACCGGAGGAGACAGAATGAAACCGTTGCCTTGCACGACAAGCTTTATCCGAAATTTTTTTTTAATCTCAATTTTTTAAATCTTTTTAATCTTTAAATCATGAAGTACAAATTAATTCAGCGGACAAACCCGCAAAATCGCAATTCAAGTAAGTGGTACGCCGCGCCGGTCAACGACGGGCACATCACCAAGTCGGAAATCACCAGAGACTTGATGGACCTGTCGTCGCTCTCGCGCGGCGACGTATCCAACGTCATCGAGAACCTCATCGAAGCCCTGCCCAAGTATCTGCTGATGGGCAAAAGCGTAAGAATCGGAGAGTTCGGCACCCTGCGACTGTCCTTTTCCAGCGATGGAGTGGACAATCCCGCCGACTTCTCCACCGGAAAAATATCGGGCGTGAAAATCATCTTTACGCCCGGAGCGGAATTGAAAAGAAAACTGACTTCCATTAAACTGGAAAAGACAGAATGAAACCGGCTTCCGTATGCACACAAATTTTCTCCCCGCGCAGGGCTGTTTTCTCTTGGAGAAAATTCACCTGCGCTTGGAGAAAATTTATCTACGCTTTGAGAAAATTTATCTACGCAAAGAGAAAATTTATCTACGCTTTGAGAAAATTTATTTACGCTTTGAGTAAATTTATTTACGCTTTGAGTAAATTTTGTTCCGCACGTGTGCAAATGCCCCTCCCTGCAATCCGCCACATACCGGCCTTTGCTACGGTAGAAATCAAAAACCCGCCGACAGGGCATTCCCCATTCTTATCTCTTAATTCTTAATTCTTAATTCTTAATTTAATTCGTAATTCGTAATTCGTAATTCTCAAATGTATCGCATTTTAAGCATTGACGGCGGCGGCATACGGGGTCTCATCCCCGCGGTGATCCTCGCCTACATGGAAGAACAGTTGCAGGCGCGTACGGGCGACCCCAACGCCACCATTGCCGACTTCTTCGACATGATTGCCGGCACCAGCACCGGCGGCATCCTCACCTGTTTCTACCTGATGCCGCCCGAAAAAGAGCAAAGCCTGCACAGCCGCTATCCCGCCCGCGACGCCGTAGATATTTATGCCAAACGCGGAAGGGAAATTTTCAAGCGCAGGTTCGGACGCTTCGGGCTGACTTCCGAAATCTATTCCTCCACAGGGATAGAGCGCGTGCTGAAAGAGTACATGGGCAGCGTCACCCTGGCCGAGACGCGGAAAGACTGCCTGATAACCGCCTACGACATCACCGAGCGCAAGGCCGTCTTCTTCACACGTCCCGATGCGCGGCGCTACCCCCACCGCAACTACCTGCTGCGCGACGTGGCAAGGGCCACCTCCGCCGCTCCCACCTACTTCGAACCGGCAGAAATACGCTCGCAGGGAGGCGTGACAGCCTATCTGGTGGACGGAGCCATGTTTGCCGGAAACCCAACACTCTGCGCTTGGGTGGAAGCAAAAAAAAGAAACCTCGCGCTCGCCACCGCCGAAAAAGAAGAATCCGCCGCCCCTCCGGAAATGACCGGAGAGAACCGCCCCTTCATCCTATCCATCGGCACAGGCAAAGAACGCAAAAAATACGACTACAACAAAGCCAAAGACTGGGGACTCATCGGATGGGCGCGACCCGTAGTGGACGTCCTCCTCTCCTCGTCGGCAGAAGTAGTCGATTACCAAATGAGAAAATTATACCTCCTCCCCTCCTCCAAAGAAAGGGAAAGTCATTCAGCGCCCCTGACAGACTTTCCGGAAAAGAAGAACGGAGGGGATGTCGGCGAAACAAAACCTCCGGAAAACAACAACGGAGGCTACCTCCGTCTCGAACCCGCACTCGGCAAAGCCAAACCCGACATGGACGACGCCTCGCCTGACAACATCCGACGACTCATCGACGCCGCACACGCCTTCATCGAAGAAAACCTCGAACAATTAGACGAAACGATTAAAATAGTGAATAACGAATAATGAATAACGAATAATGTAGGGGCAACCCTATGTGGTTGCGCTGGTAAGGCGCAACCCTGTGTGGTTGCCCTAATAAATAATGAAAACGAAAATGATAATGAATCATGCGCCATTGCCCGTTAGGGCATCCCTCTCAGAGGAACGAAGCCGTCCGGACGCTTCCCTGTTCCGGCGAAACGCTGCCTTATGCAATCCCGATAGGGATTATCGCTCGGTAGAAAACGCCGAATGCAATCCCGATAGGGATTATCGCTCGGTAGAAAACGCCGATGTCCCCTCTCCGGCATCCCGTCGGGGATGCATCCCTACGGGATGCCGACCATCACCGGAACATTTTCTTTTCTACCGAGCGATTCATTCCTACGGAATGAGCAGCCTTCATCTAATAATGAATAATGAATAATGTAGGGGCAACCCTGTGTGGTTGCCCTAATAAATAATGAAAATGAAAATGAATCATGTTCCATTGCCCGTTAGGGCATCCCTATCAATAGCAAAACCGGCGGCTTTGGGCCGCCGTACCCCGTCGGGGAGACAACCTGAACCGGAACCTCCCGCCATGGCAGGATCATGGCAACGTAGCCTCTGGGCGATCGTATTTGGTTGCATCCGTCAAATGCACATGATACCTCATATAAATTCGCGTTACAGGGATATTTT
>JAISWR010000063.1 GCA_031270985.1 Bacteroidales bacterium
ACGCTTTAATGTCTGCAACGGCATGGAATCTGAAGAAAATGATGGAAATTCTTAGCGAAAAAGTCAAACGACTTTTTCGGACTGTCTTTTTTCGGTGGGTTTTATCCGAAACTTTTTTACTGAATGTCGCTTGATGGGTATTGATAAGGAGCGACTATTTATCGTTATTTTACGCAAATTGCTTCGCGGCGGGATGTATTCCCTCATCGGCATTGTCGGTCTTGCTGTCGGCATCACTACCTGTGGGTTCATTTTCCTGTGGATAGAAGATGAGAAAAGGGGACTACATCTTTCCCGGCGCTATCGACAGATGTTCCGAATACACCATCCCCACGCCCGCATGATTGCACGGGCATTTTTCCATTGCCCGCGTATTGCACAAGTCAGTATGTTTTTGGGCATGGCAACCGTCATCTGGTAAAACATGCCGATGATTTTCCGGTGTCCGGAAACGTTGTGCAGGAGATACAGCACGCGGTTGCGGTTCAGGTAATACGATTTGAGCGGGCTGTTCCGCCCTGTGGAGAGCGATTCCTTGTGCAAAATGAATGTGGACGGAGAATATACAATGCGGTATCCTGCTTTCCTGATGCGGGTTGACCAGTCTATTTCTTCGTAATACAAAAAATACCGTTCATCCATCCATCCGGCGAGTTCCGTGACTTCACGTTTCAGCATCATCGCTGCACCGTGTGCATAGGCGCTTTCCGTTGCGAGGTTGTACTGTCCCGTATCTTTTTTGCCGTAGCCTGTTATTTGGTTGCGGAGCGTGTAGGGCGTCAGTTCCGTATATCCTGCAAACAGAATGACGTTGGTGTCGTCAAACTGTTTTATTTTGGGACACACCACGCCTGCGGTTTTATCCGTTTGCAGGACATGCACCAGTTCATGGATGTGGCGTTCCGGCACAAAGGTATCGTTGTTCAGCAGATAGAGATATTCGCCTTTGGCTATGCGCAACGCCAGATTGTTGCCGCCGGCGAATCCCAGATTTTTATCACTCCGAATAAGGGTGATTTGCGGGAAGCGTTTTTTGATGATTTCCGGATGATCGGCAGGCGACGCATTGTCCACCACAAAGACTTCCAGTTCCGGATATCCTGAGGCGTACAGCGACTGCAACATCTCACAGGTGGCTGCGGATTCATTATAGTTTACCGTAATTACAGACACTAGGGGGTTCATTTGGCGTGTTTTGTAAAACGCCGGTATTTTCCGGCATGTGCGGTTTCGGGCTGTGGCGGGCGTTCCTCCATTTCCCTGTCTATATGTTGCGCCACAAAGATTGTTGCAATGCTGAACACAAGCACCAGTAAAGTGGGGTGTTGCGTCATCACCGGATTCCCGTAATGAGCGATCATATCCCCGCCGATACCGGCAATCATGGCTATCAGCACGCCGCGCAACCATTTATTTTTGATGACGAACCATACTTTATAGGTTCCCACTGCCAGAAAATAAAGATACATGGCGATGTAGAGGATAACGCCCACAATGCCTTGATCGCCCCAGATGAGTACGTATCCGCTGTCGTAGGGGATTTTTTTCAACAGAGAGTGTTCCGATCCGCTATCCATAGAACCCAGACCGCCGCCGAAAGGACGGCTGCTCAAATAGTCTTTCAGTATCTGTTGGTTTTGTTTTCTTACTATGTATGAGGGGTCTTTGTCGGGGTTGAAAGCGGTACGCATACGGTATATGGCGTAATTGCCGTTCCCGATAGTGGTATATTTCATGAAACAGACGAATCCGATACCGAGCACGAGGCCTGTCAGTATCAGTTTTGTGTTTTTAACCAGCACGCAGTACAGCATTAATCCGCCAATCGGCACAAATATAGCGCCGCGCGTGCCGCTGTCAAACATTCCGTACAGACCGGCAAGCGCTATGAAGAGGTAACATATTTGTTCTTTTCTTGTTTTTGCGAACAGTAGCAGCACGGCACCCGCCGTCAGCGCATGTCCCTGCTGTACGCCAAACTGTCCGGCGTCGCTGCATAATGAGAAAACCCGTAATTTTCCCCACAGCAGATGCGTGGACGCCATATAATCGTTCATCATATTCAACTCTTCGGCATCCAGTCCGACATAATGTTGCCAGAATCCTTTTACCGTCAGTATGACGGAACAGGCGCCCCAGAGGATCAGCATGGATTTAAGCGTTTTCATGTTCAGCAGTATACAGAACAGGGGAATAGTAAATACCAGATACATGTGCGGGCGTGCTGCGGACAGCCATGCGTTGAGTCCGGGAGATTCGGGGGTAAAGCGGGAAATGATACAGTAAGCCAGCCAGATCAGCAATATCGGCAAGGGTGCGTCGCCAAACCTTTTCCATGTTCCTTTTTCTACGGCTCCTTTGACAAACAGAAGTGCGTATGCGTACAGAATCATTCCGTCGCACAGGATACCTACAGGGAAACGTCCGTGCAGCATGTAGCGGTCAAATGCACGGATAAAGAAACCGTACAGAAATAATGCGTACAGAATGAGTATGGGATGCCTGTAAGTGAGTACGAGGACGAGAAAAGCAAACGGAATCATGATGATTATGCTTCCGTACAGCAAACCGTTGCGGGCATGTGAAACGAGGTATGCCGTTGCACATGCTGCCAGACAGGACAGTATGCCTGTCAGCCATTTTTGTTTGACGGTCATACGGTTATCCCACACGCTCATTGTTATTATACTTTACCGAGTACTTCTTCCACAACATCCTTGTCCACATTGTTCAGTATCAGATAGGGTGTAAGACCTGAGATGGAGATGAAAGTGTCCAGCGCCGTTTGGTCGGCTTTTGCCCATTGCCTGTTGGCGTCACACACCAGAAATGCCATGTTGAATTGCTTGATTAATTCCACAGGGTAATCGTTCAGTATCAACGAGGGGAGTTCCAGAATGAGTATTTCCGCTTCGTTCAGTTTTTCGACAGGCACAATACCTTCCGTGTGCGCCTGATAAGCAGCGGTGTCCACTTTATAACTGGCTACCGACCAGTTGCCGGAAATATCCATGTAAGGTACCATGACCAGACATCTGCGTCCTTTGCTGATGATCCGTTCACACAACATGTTGCCGATTGTTGTTTTGCCTTCCGACGAACGGGTACTGACAATCAAGATGCGTTGCTGTTGCGGATGTTCTTCGTGCTGCTCTATCAGGTAGATGTTTTTCAGAATGATATCGCTCAAACTGTTGCTGACGAGTCGGGCGTGTTTGTATGTTTTCAACTTTTTGATGTCGGGCAAAATTCCGCCTGTTTTCAAGCCGGTGAGGTGTTCCGCCCGCTGTAACGTGAGGATGTTGTTGTTGAAATAAAAAATGGAGGTAAAAATGGCGATCGGGATTGTGCCTCCAATCATCAATCCTATCAATATCATCATTTTTCGTGTGCTTTTTGCCGTCAGCGGATAATTCGGTTTGTCTATAACCTGTATGAAAGAGAAAGAGTGCTGGTCTTGTTGTCGCCTTTTGCTGTTGTTGAGTTCGTCCAAAGCGGCCAGATATACTTTTTCGTTGATTTCTATTTCTCGTTGGATTCTTTTTAAGGTATCGCCGATCGGGATGATTTTTTCATACTGTTCCACATTGGCGTTCCGTCTTCTTTCCAGCGCCTGCAATCGGGCTTTGCTTTCTTCGTAGGATACGATTCTGGTGAAATAAGAGCTTGCAATATCGGGGATTTTTCCGCTTGTCGGCGTGTTTGATATTCCTTCGATATTCCGGTTCAACTCGTCCGTCACTTGATTTTTTTCGCTTTGCAATCGGGCGATCATTCCCGGAGAGGCGCCGTTTAGTTCCGCCACGGTAATTTGCAGGGTCAGTTTGCTCAGTTGCTCTCTTTTTTCAATGATTTCTTTGGTTTTCAATGATTGTGCCTGTCCGCCCATTTGGTCTTCGAGTTTCTTCAGTGCAGCCTCTATGGAGGATATATTATCCCGTTCCTGATTGATTCTGTCGTTGATTTGTTCGCGTTGTGCAATGGCGATACTTGTCTGCGAGGTATAGTCCACCAGATTGTTTACCCGGTTAAATGTCAGCAGTCTCTCTTCCGATTGTTTGAGCCGATCATAAGCCGTTTCTAATTGTTCCTGAAAATATTCCACCGCTTTCTCCAGTTGTCCTTCCGTAATTTTGCGATAGCTGAGGATGCTTATGTTGATCAACAAATCCAGCGTTTTTTGGCACACACCCGGGTCGTTGCAGGAATATGCCAAAAACAGCATATCGCTTTCCCTGGTTCGTTCTACGTACACCGAAGATAGCGCCGCAATGCTGTAATAGGGCGACGGATAATTGATAATGCCGATCAAAAACGGATGCGTAATTGCCGCTTCCTCAAGATTGGCGTATGTGATACTTTCCGTCGCTCCTTTCATGGCTTTGATGTCATCCGGTATCATCTCGCGCACCATAATCAAATGTTCTTCGGAAATAATTTGGGGATCGGCATGTTCGAGCATCAAGTGTGAAGCGAGCAGTTTCAATCCCGCTTCTTTCAATGTTTCTCTGCTGGTGATGATTTCCATGAAATTGGAGAACAGCGTATTCGGGTTTGCCCCGTCGGATGATTTGCTATCGATGGATATGCGCGAACCGATACCGGTATAGATAGTCGCTGTGGATTCATACCGTTTGGGGATGTTCCGGGTGAAAAAATACATCAATATGCCCATCAGTAATGCACTGCCGATGATGATCTTGTATCTTTTGAGCAAGAACTTGATAAGTCTTTGGATGTCCATTTCCGGTTATTTGTTTAATAGTCTGGTGCCTGTAAGAATTTCCATGAGCATGAAGGCGCTTGTGACCGAGTTTTTTTGTATTTCCTGCGCATTCCTTGCCGACATATAGGCTTCATACGCTTTGATGTATTCCGATAAAGGTATTTTTGCTGCGGAAAAATCTTTCTTTGCCTGTTCGTAGGATGTGGTCAAGGATATCAGCATTTCCGTCTGCAATTCCAGGGTTTTTATGGTGCTCAGCAACTCGTAGTATGCGGTGATTACCATTTGTTTCGTTTCGTTTTCCGTGACTTTTTTTTCAATCTCTGCCTGTTCGACACCTAATTGCGCCTGATGTTTCATCCGTTTGTGACCGCCGAAAATATCGATGAACGGGTAATATATACTGATGCCCGCCATATAGCCCAAACTCGGATTGCTGTTGTTTGCCGGATAAGGGCCTCCCGTCTGGCTGGCTGAGGCGGTTCTTGCCCAATCGTACGTATTACCGTAATTGCTGTTCACGGTAAAATTGAGCTTTTCCAACCAGCTCATTCTCACCTCTTTTAGAATATCTTCGCTTAGGAGTATTTTAATATCGGCTGTTTTCAAAGTCGCCGAACATTTCAGCGCCGAATCAATCAAAGCCTGCAACGGAGGCAGGTCCCACCCCTGTTCCTGTGTCAATTGCGCATACCCTAATCCGTACAATTGGGTGAATAACAATAAGAATCCTAATCTCTTCATGCGATTAAATTTTATCAATTAGACATTGGTTTTTTGAAATATAGCCGGAACGGTTCTTGCCAGCAGCACGATATCGCCCAGAAACGAATTTTTACGGGCGTATATGTTGTCTAAGATGAAACGTTCTTCTTCCGACATGAAGCCGCCCCGTCCCCGCAGTTCCACCTGCCACAGTCCGGTAAGTCCCGCCGCCGTGTGGAAACGCCTCGACCATCGCGATTTAGTGATGGCATGTGCTTCGTACACCGGCAACGGACGATTGCCCACAATGGACATATCGCCTTTCAGCACGTTGAACAATTGGGGCAGTTCGTCAATGCTGGTGTTGCGGATAAATTTGCCCACACGGGTGACACGGGGGTCGTTCTGTATTTTCAGAAATGCTTTTTGTGCTTTTTGCCGTTTAATTGCCAAGTATTCGCAAATCCGCTCTCCGTCATAATAATATGCCGGCGAACACAGTTCTCCATCCGGAAGCGCCGCGCATTTTGAACAAATCAATTCCATCCCGCTTCCCGAAGCGTATTGGTTCAGATGGATTACTTCTTTCAAACGCTTGTCCGCGTCGCGATACATGGAACGGAATTTGTAAAAATCGAAAGTTTTATAATTGGAACCTATCCGTTTCGACTTGTAAATCACCGGGCCTCTGGATTCCACACGGATAATTAGCGCTGTGATCAACATGACAGGCGACAGAACGATCAATGCGCAAATGGACACAAAAACATCAAAAATCCGTTTAACAAGCGGCGTCTTGTACGGACGCGGCACTTCTTCGTTTTCCGGCTTGATGAGATGCATCGGATGTTTCTGACGGAAATAAAGGATGCGATCGAAGATCTGTCTGTCCGTCAGTGATTTTATGATTAACCCGTTGATGCCCAGCGATAATATCCTTTTTTTGAAAAGGATATTATCCTGCTCAATGATCAACATAAAAACGATACCGATGTTCAAACCGGTTTTTTTCATTTCGTGAAAAATCTTGATGCCACTCAATCCGTTGATTTCACAGATAACGGCGTCAATATTCACCGTACACTGCAACTGTCCGTAAGGGACAAAAGGCTTAAAAGCCCCTCCGGTCATCCATTTGAAAGCAAGCAAACCGTTAGGTTCGGCATGAAAGTCAAACAGCGGGCTGTTACCCAGACGCCGTATTGCCTCATGGTCATTACCGACATATAATATGTTTAACCTTTCTTCCATGATTCGGATGTCATTCCATGTTGCTCCAATAATGTAAATATCGTTCCTTGACCTCGATCCGCCGTTTGATTCTGGCAATTAATTCGTTCGGGTTGAACGGCTTCACCAGATAATCTTCAGCCCCCATCTCAAAACATTTGATTTTATCATCACTCATATCTCTGCCCGAAAGAATCATCACGGGAATGTCGTCAAAAAAACCGCTGGCTTGAATCTTTCCCAAAAATTCAAATCCATTCAATTTGGGCATCATCAAGTCGCAAATAATCATGTCCGGAAAATTTCCAGCTTCCAGATAGTCAAGAGCCTCCTGTCCGTCGGCAAGACAAATCACATCAAATTCTTCTTTGAACGTATGCTCTACGATAAATCTAATACTGATCTCATCGTCTATTACTAAAATTTTTTTCTTATGCATCCCATTTTTATATTTTATACGTATAAACGCCGCAAAAGTTACATGAGTGATTTTTTTTGCGATTTTCACAAACGAAAAAAGTCTTCAAAAATCGCGACAATGTTATGAAAAAAAAATGAAAAATTTACGATCTGAAGAGATGTTGATTTTTTTTTGGTGATTTTTTAATTTCAATCCTGTATATTTGCAGTCAAATTATTTTACCATGCATACCATCAAAAAAACAATCTTCGCAACAGGAATGTTGCTATCGCTGCTGACGTGGCCGTTGATTTCCGCGCAGAATCCGCGCGTTGAATTTTTATTGGAGAAAAACTGGAAGTTCATGCGCACGGACGCCTCTCCTGTGACCTCCGACGAATATACCGCCGTTCGTCCCGATTTTGACGACAGCCGGTGGCAAACCGTAACCGTTCCGCACGACTGGGCGATTTACGGACCGTTTGACGGCACCAACGACTTGCAACGGGTGGCTATCGTACAGGACGGCGAAAAGGAAGCTACCGTAAAGACGGGACGCACCGGAGGATTGCCGTTTGTCGGCACGGGTTGGTATCGCATCCGTTTCGATGCGCCATCATTTGTGGGAGGCAAAAGCGCTTCCATCCTGTTTGACGGAGCCATGAGCAACGCACGTGTATATCTCAACGGTCATGAAGTAGGCTATTGGGCTTACGGCTACAACAGTTTTCATTTCGACATTACCCCCTATCTGAAAGATCGGGACAATGTGCTGGCAGTGCGGCTGGAGAATTATCCGCAATCCTCCCGCTGGTATCCCGGTGCGGGAATTTACCGCAACGTACACGTCATTATCACCGGAGACACACATATCCCCGTGTGGGGAACGCAACTGACCACTCCGGTGGTGAACCGCGAATATGCACACATCAACCTGAAAACCGACATCGTATATGCCGGCAATAAATCCGGACAGTTGCGTTTGGTGACGGAAATCAAAGACGATCGGCAAAACGTAGTCAATACTTGCGAGACCACCGGACTGAAGAACAACATCCCTGTCTTCAACCAAGAGATGGACATCACCTCCCCCTCGCTGTGGTCGCCCGACCATCCCGCCTTATACACCGCCGAATCGAAACTCTACGACGGCGAAACGCTTAAAGACACATACGTAACGCGCTTTGGCATCCGTCGGTTGGACATCATCCCCGTAAAAGGGATGTTTCTCAACGACGAAAGCATCAAGTTCCGAGGCGTGTGCAACCACCACGATCTCGGCCCGCTGGGCGCCGCGGTGAACAAAAGCGCATTGAGGCGGCAACTGACCATCTTGAAAAACATGGGTTGCAACGCCATCCGTACTTCGCACAACATGCCCGCTCCTGAATTGGTGGAATTATGCGACGAAATGGGCTTCATGATGATGGCGGAAACTTTCGACGAATGGCGCAGCCCCAAGACTAAAAACGGTTACAACCTGTATTTCGACGAATGGGCGGAAAAAGATATGGTGAACCTCATACGTCATTACCGCAACAACCCCAGCGTAGTGCTGTGGTGCATCGGCAACGAAGTACCCGACCAGTCCAACTTTGAAGGCGCTAAACTTGCCCGCTTCCTGCAAGATATTTGCCACAGGGAGGATCCCACGCGGAAAGTCACCACCGGCATCGACCGCGTACAGGCGGCGATGGATCATCACTTTGCGTCGGTGATGGATGTGGTGGGGTTCAATTATCGGTTGCAGTTCTATCAAAAAGCGTATAAAGAACTTGCCCAGCAAATCATTCTCGGATGTGAAACCGCGTCCACCATCAGTTCGCGCGGAACATACCATTTTCCTGTGGTACGCACCACAGGACAGAGATATGACGACAATCAGTGTTCCAGCTATGATTTGGGGCAACCCGGATGGTCGAACCTTCCGGAAGACGACTTTGTGCAACACGACGATTATACATGGTGCATCGGCGAATTTGTGTGGACGGGCTTCGACTATCTCGGCGAACCGACGCCTTACGGCAACAATTGGCCCAACCACAGTTCCATGTTCGGAATCGTGGATTTGGCGGGATTGCCCAAAGACCGCTATTATCTGTATCGCAGCCACTGGAATCCCTCTGAGGAAACGCTGCACATCCTCCCGCACTGGACGTGGCAGAACAGAGTAGGCGAAATCACGCCCGTTTTCGTGTACACCAACTATCCGTCTGCCGAATTGTTTGTGAACGGCAAAAGTCAGGGACGGGTGTACAAAGACAAGAGCATGACCGCCGAAAAGACCGATAACGAGGAGGCGGCACGCCAACTGCTGCGCCAACGCCGTTATCGCCTCATGTGGATGGATGTGAAGTACGAACCGGGCGTGTTGAAAGTAGTAGCGTATGACGAAAACGGCAACGCCGTTGCCGAAAAAGAAATGCGTACCGCCGGAAAGCCGTATCGTCTGGAATTGTCGGCAGACAGAACGACGATTGACGCAGACGGGAAAGATTTGTCGTTCATCACGGTGAACGTGGTGGACAAGGACGGCAATCTGTGTCCCGAAGCGGCAAACAGCATCACTTTCAAGGTGACGGGAGCAGGCGCTTATAGGGCAGTCGCCAACGGCGACCCCACCAATCTCGAACAATTCCACTTGCCGAAGATGAGTGCGTTTAAGGGACAATTGGTTGCCATCGTACAATCAGCAGAACAAACAGGAAAAATAAAGTTTGAAGCCCAATCCAAAGGTTTGAAAGGCGCAACGCTGGAATTGCTGAGCAAGTAGCGGTTTTGCCGAACGGAAATGGCACACATTTTGCGGCAGCAGTCCATGACTTTTGCAGAACACTATCTTGCGCGGCATGACTTTTTGCCGAAGATTCGGGAACATCCACACCGGCAAACGGGAATCATTGTGGTGGTGCCCGCCTGTAACGAGCCTGATTTGTTGCATTCGTTGCATTCTCTCCGCTGTTGCGTGCAACCATCGTGCGCGGTGGAAGTCATTGTGGTGGTAAACCATGCGGTAAATGCCGACGAAGGGGTGAAACGGCAGAATGAACAGACGCTGCATGAAACGCAGTTATGGGCTGTGCAACACAGTGTGGAAAGGTTGCATTTCCATGTGATTTGTGCGTTTGATGTCCCCGAAAAAAGCGCCGGTGTCGGTTTCGCACGAAAAACGGGGATGGATGAAGCCGTATATCGCTTCAATCTGTTGAATGCTCCGAACGGCGTTATTGCCGGATTTGACGCCGACGCCAAATGTGACGCCGATTACCTGTCGGCGGTGGAATGTTGCTTTATCCGGCCGGATATAAACGGGGCTTCGATATATTTCGAGCATCCTGTTGAGGGGAATGAATTTCCGAGCGAGATATATGAGGGAATAACGTTGTATGAGCTGCATCTGCGCTATATGAACCAAGCCTTGCGTTATTGCGGATTCCCGTATGCCTGCCACACGGTAGGATCGTCGTTTGCCGTACGTGTGTCGGCATACGTAAAACAAGGCGGCATGAACAGGCGAAAAGCCGGAGAGGATTTCCACTTTCTGCACAAAATCATCCCATTGGGCAATTATGGCGAAATTAATGCTACACGAGTTATACCGTCACCGCGCATATCCGATCGGGTGCCGTTTGGAACCGGCGCCTGTATGCGCCAATGGATAAATGAAGGCGCTGTCGCCCTATATACCTATCCCATAGAAGCATTTGATGCGTTGAAAGCCTTTTTTGCACTGATTCCTGAATTTTATGCGGACAGCGGCAGGAAAATACAGACGCTCTGCTCCACACTTCCCCAGCCTATACGGGAATATCTGGAACAAAACGATTACCTGTGCCGCATACGCAACGTGTATGAAAACAGCGCTTCTGCCGAAAATTTCCGGAAACGCTTTTGGACGTGGTTCGACGCCCTGCAAGTGGTAAAATACTTGAACCGCAGTTGCCGCACCTGCCCCAAACAACCCGTCGAGGTGGCTGCCAGATGCCTGCTGCAACGCATGGAGCAGAGAGATTGTCATTTTACCGCAAAAGAACTGCTGATGATATACAGACGTATGGAACGGGAAATTGAACCCAAAACGTCCATTAGGAAATGATGAAAATGGGCACTTTGGCGTTATTCTTTATTTTTCAAGCTTCGGGCTTCATCTGCGGGAACAGCAGCACCTCCTGTATGGCGCTCCGGTCGGTCATCAGCATCACCAGCCGATCAACGCCGATGCCCATGCCCGACGTGGGCGGCATCCCGTATTCCAGCGCACGGACAAAATCCATGTCGATGAACATCGCTTCGTCATCGCCTTTTTCACTGAGGCGCAATTGTTCCTGAAAGCGTTCCAACTGGTCGATGGG